>CAZJHC010000043.1:0-15690 GCA_964545645.1 uncultured Saprospiraceae bacterium | reverse complement strand
TTCATAGGTAGTACTGATACCCATAATGCTACTCCAGGCAACACTGAGGAAGATGATCAATACTTAGGTAACCACTGCCAGATTGACCTGCGCCCTGAGACTCGGGTAGAGCGAGATTGGATATTAGATCCAGAGGTAAAAACGCATGTTGCCGTTAACCCCGGTGGTCTGATGGCGGTATGGGCACCAGCCAATACCAGGTCAGATATCTACAATGCCATGGCTCGCAAAGAAACATATGCCACTAGTGGCAATCGCATTAAAGTTAGACTGTTTGGTGGTTATGACTTCGATTCGTACTATGATGATTATTATGAACTCGTACAAGATGGATATGACCGTGGAGTCGCCATGGGTAGTGACTTGAACCTCGAACATAGATCATCAGAGCATAGCAATAACTCTACACCACAATTTATCGTATGGGCCAGCAAAGATCCAGCAAATGCCAATCTGGAAAGAATCCAGATCATCAAAGGATGGTATGAAGAGGATCAGATGTATGAAAAAATCTACAACGTAGCGCTCTCAGATGAGAGAACTGTAAATATCGATGGGAGCGTTGACGCATTGACAGAGGTAGTCGATCTAACAACAGGCGCTGTTGATAAATCATATGGTGATAGCGAACTCTCCACAGTATGGATGGATCCAGATTTTGACCCTTCAGTAGATGCGTTTTACTATGCCAGAGTATTAGAAGTGCCTACTCCTAGATACTCCCTCTGGGATGAAATCAACTACGGTGTACGGTATCCCGAGACTGTACCTAAGACCATACAAGAACGAGCTTGGAGCTCACCTATATGGTATAATGCCCCAAGTAGTGATGACCAATAATTCACAGTATTGAGAGTATTATTTAGTATAATTATGTCATGCATGCTTTATAGTACGATGAACGCACAAGGCATTATAGTTAATCTCTGGGAAGGGCTGACAGATCAGGCTGATAGCATCAAGTATAATGATGGAATCAAATTATTGTCTCATATCGAGAATCCAACTATCGAGGTGTTTTTGCCGGCAGGCATAAATAAAAAGGCTCCTGCAGTGATCATTTGTCCAGGTGGCGGATATGGTTTCTTAGCATACGACTGGGAAGGAACACAAATAGCCCAGTGGCTCAATGAACACGACATAATAGGAATCGTATTAAAATATCGCTTACCTAAACCACAGACAGGAGCATTAACTACAGGAAGGATACGATCGATGGACGATGTCCAAAGAGCAATGAATGTAACTCTCGAAAATGCCGACAACTGGCAAATCAACCCTAGTCAAATCGGAATTATGGGATTCTCTGCTGGAGGACACTTGGCGTCCTATTCTTCTAATTCGCCTTCGCCTCCTACTGGCTCTCATAAATTTGCCTTCAGTGTACTTGTTTATCCAGTGATCAGCATGGCTGACAAAATTACGAATGACTGGACCCGTCAAAATCTGCTCGGAAAACCGAATCAAGATTATGAACAAGGTCTCAGAGATGACCTTTTAAATCAATACTCCACTCAAAATTTAGTTTCTAAACATACCCCACCAACTTTTATCGTTCACTCCAATGATGATGATGCAGTACCTGTCGAAAACAGTCTATTGTATTATGATAAGTTGAGAGAACATAATATTCCTGTAGAAATACATCTCTTCCCATCAGGTGGACATGGATACTCATTGTTTAAACCTGGCGAGACTGAATTAGGATGGGGAGCGCTCTGCATCAACTGGATCAAATCACTAAGTGAACAATAAAATATGACCATAAAAAATACCCCCTTAGCTGCCTTTAAAGATATTCCTGATTATCCATTTGAACCTAACTGGATGGATATAGGCGATGGATTAACGGTTCATTACCTAGATGAAGGCCCTGAAGATGGCCCAATAGTATTGTTACTGCACGGAGAGCCTAGCTGGTCTTTCCTATATCGCTTTATGATACCAGTATTCGTAGAGGCAGGGTATCGCACGATAGCACCTGATTTAATTGGATTTGGCAAATCCTCTAAGCCAACAGAGCAGTCGGACTATACTTATGCTAAACACCTCAATTGGATGACCACATGGTTGAACAAGTTGGACCTGACAGGCATCAATCTATTCTGTCAAGACTGGGGTGGTCTCATAGGCCTTAGGTTATTGACAGCACAAACTGATAGATTTGATCGATTAGTTGTAGGCAATACGGGACTTCCTACCGGAGAACAGGGATTCCCTGAGGCGTTCTTAAAATGGCAAAAATTTAGTCAAACAGTTGAGGTGCTACCCATTGGAAAGATACTGCAAAATAGTACTGTGAGAACTTTGTCTGATGCCGAGGTAAATGCTTATGAGGCCCCTTATCCAGATCCATCCTATATGGCAGGAGCTAAGATTTTTCCATCATTAGTGCCAACTTCAACCAGTGATCCAGAAGCGGGCAATAATAAAAAAGCGTGGTCTGTACTGATGCAATGGGATAAGCCTACCTTAACGTTGTTCAGTGATAATGACCCCATCACCAAAGGAGGAGAAAGGCCTTTTCAAAAATTTGTTCCAGGCACTAAAGGTCAGAGCCATACAACCATTCAAAGCGCTGGGCACTTCCTTCAGGAAGATAAAGGTCCAGAGATTGCCCAATTAATGATTGAATTTATTCAAAACACATAATATCATGAACCTATCTAATCATATTCATCCTACAAAGGAACAATTCAGAAATTTGGTAGCGCATTATCCAAAGGATACACCTGTAACCATGATTAATATCCTCAAGTTCAAGGACAAAACAGATGCTGGCAATGAATCGGGAGCCGACGCCTATGCTCGATATGGTCAAAATGTCATACCCTTCATGAAAAAGGTTAATGCCCAACTTCTATGGAAAGGAACAATCAACTCTATATTGATAGGAGGGGCAGAGGACAAGGCTCACACCATTTTGTTGGTGAGGTATCCTACACTTCAGCACTTTATAGATATGACTTCAGATCCTGAATATGTGAAAATATCAAAAGATAGATCCATAGCTTTGGTATATGGAGGTCTTTGGGCCTGTGAAGAGGAGTACAGTGCTTTGGGCGCCGAATAATGATGTCAATAAGCGAACAGTATATCTACAGCGTTATCAAGACATGAGAACATTAAACCTTGCCTTGTGTATATGTATAATATTGGGTAGCTGTACAGATACAGATTCTAATTGTTCTAACGAAGAGTTTAATCTCATAGGAAGCTGGCGGCTCGTAGAGTTTTGTTTTAGTCCTGGAGACTCCTCCTGTCCTATCAGAGTTCCTGATGTAGAAGAAATCATAGAATTAAGACTCGACAGCACCTACATCTATTCTATTGGAAGTCAAAGTTCCTCAGGATCCTACTTAATCAGTGATAATATAATCAGTTTTTTAAGTGCTCAGGAAAATCCTGAATTCGGAGATCGATTTCTAAATCCTATCAATAGTTGTAGACTTGAGCTGAACCCTTTTTGTATTGAAGAATGCAGAGCTCTATTTGAAAAGGTGTATTAAACTAATTTTACCAAGGCAAGATTAGGAGGCAAAACTCCTATGAGCCCTGCCTCCCTTTCAAATCAATTACTATTAATACGTCTTGTTAGTTACCTCTGCTTACCCGGTTTTCTTCATCAGAGGTTGCTGTACGTCTATGTCTTGCTTGTTGCACTTTTTGATTTCCAAAATTATAGGAGAAGGATAGGTGTACCCTTCGTGATTCCCACCTATTTTGGACATCAAGATTTATGTCATCTTGGTTAACACTTACCTTATTATTATTAGTGTTAAACAAATCTTTTATGCTCAACTTTAAACTACCTTGCCCGTCTAATACTTTCTTAGTTACTCCTAAATCCGTACTGAACCGAGAGCTTACCTCAAACATCCCATAAACCAATGGGGACTGATAAAATCCTGACAACTCTGCTGAGAATCCATTATTGATAGTAAAGTCATTAGACATGTTAACTTGATATGATAACTGATCTGTATTGAGCGATCCCCGATCAAGCTGACTCTCAAAATCATTGTAGAATCCAGTAAAAGTCATCCGATTAGTCCATGACTCATTGATTATAATCGGTTTACTAATATTAAGGCTATAATTATTAAAATTGTCAAGATTAACTTCTGTTTGGAAAGTCTGTTGAGTCTCATTATTCTGATCAATAATCTGTGTCATGGCATCTGTCGTTCGGCTATAATTGGCTGATACGAATAACTTGTTGCCCAAGCTATAATTGATGCCGTAGGAATCCGAATATTGAGGATTCAAAAAGGGATTGCCACGTTCAAAAGTGAACTGATCTAAAAAATAAAAGAATGGATTCAGCTTTCTATAAGATGGTCGATCGATGCGTCTCGAATAAGCATAACTCAAAGTATGCTGTTCGGCAATAGTATGAGATACACTCAATGATGGAAATACGTTAGTATACGCTCGTTCGACGGTTTGGTCCAATGTTCTACTAAACCCAGTAGACTGTGTTCGTTCTAACCGAAGTCCTCCTTTAACTGTTAACGTTCCTAACTGTCTGGATGAATTGATATATCCAGCCAAGATGTTTTCATCATATTGAAATTCATTGCTTAAGGTATGGTCCAGTTCCCACTCTTCATTGACTTGCTGCATAAACACTGTAGCATTATCAGTTACAACATCGCTATACTTTAATCCTGACTCGATTTTTACCTCGTCGATAATCGTCTCATAGTCTGCTTTGATCGCAGTGATGTTGACCTGGACATCATTATCATTACTTAAGACCAATGGTGCCATTGCGACTCCTCCATTATTCTCAAAAAATTGGTTATCATATCCTGCCAAAGTCGGGTTACTGAAGTCAGAATAATCCAAATCGATATTAACTTTGGACGTTTCAGTAAATTGATGACTTAGATTAGCATTGATCGCAATCTGATTCCACTGTTCATTTATAATAGTCGTTGTCGTGGCATTGTCAAATCCTTGTATATTGACTCCAGACAGGAATGTTTCATTGATATTATCTCCTCCAAAGGTTCCAAAACTCCCTCTCCCAAGTATTCCAAAAGTCGTTTTGTCAGAGAGGTAATAATCCATCCCGATCTTATAGTTATGATTGTTAGACTCTTGTCCTTGTAAACTCATTTGATCAAATATGGACAACCCCTCTCCAGTAGGAATTGATCTAATCAGTTCATTCTCACTGAAGCTTTTCCAATATCGATAATTATAATTGCCATAAATATTGAAGGACTCTGAGCGATAATTCAGGTTTATTCCTAAGTCTGCCTTGGGAAATCTACCTTTCCCAGCACCAGCGGTGATACTTCCATTGTATCCCAGGTTCTCCTTCTTTTTAAGCTTGATATTGATGATTCCTGCATTACCAGCTGCATCATATTTAGCAGAGGGATTATGCATAATTTCTATCTGCTCTATCGACTCTGCCGGCATAGATTCTAGGAGTTTACTAATCTGTTCATTGCTCAAGTATTGATTCTTTCCATCAATTAGTATTAATACCCCCTGCTTTCCTTTTAAGCTAATGATATCGTTCTGATCAACATTCACTCCTGGAGATTTCTCCAAGACCTCTAGTGCGCTGTTTCCTACTGCTACTGAGCTGGAAGCCACATTCATAATCACTTTATCTGCTTGTAACTCGATCAATGGCCTTTGAGCCTTAACCACTACTTCTGCGAGCTCAATACCATCTGACATTTGTATCGCTCCGAGATTAATTGACTGTTCTTCAACAGTTAGACTTTGAAACTTAGATTCATATCCAACTTGAGATATTTCTAAATAATATGTTCCAGGTCCTACTGATTCGAATTTAAACTCTCCAGTTAACTCTGTTATAGCACCTTTAACAAATGAACTATCTGTAGCCTGGTTAAGGAGGACATTAACAAACTCTAATGTCTTGGTCTTTGAATCGACCACGGAACCTGAGATACTCACTTGAGAGGAGCTTACAATGGCATAGCTAAATAACAATAGGGTAAATAGATGTTTCATAAAAATGGACACTTTAAAACCTCTTCGGCTTTTTTATTAATAGGATTTGCTCAAGAGACGAAGAGGAAAGTTGAGTCGTTACTCAAACCTGTATCACAATCGACCAACAGGTCAAGACTTTAGATCAATCGACCATTTAACACTACTCTGAGAAAGGTCTTGGTTTATAAAGGATAGGATACCGTATCCGGCTTGCTGGTCCAGGTGTTTCCTTTTACTCTGAATCGCCATGGCCATACCGCACATTCTTGGGCATAAGCGATTCCTACTCTGGGGCCAGAGATAATCTGATCAGGAGCATACTGGACACCACCTTCATGTATTGAGATGACACTGTCTACCTCTGTCAATAGACATGCATCATGAGCTGTCGTGATCCCAAATGCCTGTGTCCATTTTCCAGGTCCATTGGCAAGTTGGGTAGAAGGGCCTTTTATTTTTCTTCTAGATCGAGCTATATCCACACCTTCAAGGATTTCTACAGCTCTGACAAGGATTACATGTGCTACCTCGGCTGGTCCAGTGATCACATTGAACAAATGATGGATACCATAACATAGATAAATATAGCTCACTCCTCCTGGACCAAATTGTCGGGCAGTACGCTTGGTTATCTTGTTAGGATAGGCATGGCTTCCTTTGTCATCATCGGCTCTATAGGCTTCGGTCTCAACGATCCGGCCACTCACCAATTGATTATTTATATCAGTAGTAATGATCTTGCCCAATAGATCCTGGGCCATCCATAAGATGTCGTCATTCTGATAATATGCTATCGGTAGTATGTTATCCTCGACGGGTATAATTAGGAGATTCTTTAGTTATGGTAATGTTATGCGGGTGGCTCTCGAGGACTCCTGAGCTTGTTATCTTAACCAACCCTGCTCCTTGAAGAGAAGATACATTCTTAGCTCCACAATAGCCCATACTAGCTCTCAGCCCTCCGACATACTGGACCATGACCTCTGATATGGTTCCCTTATACGGTACCCTACCTTCAATCCCCTCTGGAACTAATTTTTTAACATCATCCTCTGCATCTTGGAAGTATCGATCCTTAGATCCTTTTTGCATAGCTCCAAGAGAGCCCATGCCTCGATATACCTTAAACTTTCGTCCATCATAGATTACCGTTTCTCCAGGGGCCTCTTCGGTACCTGCGAATAAGGAACCTCCCATGATCGTGCTGGCACCAGCCGCCAGGGCCTTGGCTATGTCTCCAGTATATCGGATCCCACCATCCCCGATGATGGGCACGCCAGCTTTTAATCCCGCTCTGGCAGCATTCATAATCGCACTGAGTTGAGGTACACCGACTCCAGCGACTATTCGTGTCGTACAGATGCTACCAGGTCCTACACCCACCTTGATGCCATCGACTCCATGATCGATCAATGCCTGCGCACCAGATTCAGTAGCTACATTGCCACCGATAATCTGCAGATCTTTAAACTTAGTTTTGACCTCCTTGATACAGTCCAGCACTCCTTTGCTATGACCATGAGCTGTATCGACGATGATCACGTCTACACCGACATTTTGAAGGGCCTCTACCCTCTCAAAAGTGTCAGAGCTAATACCTACAGCAGCGCCTACCAATAATCGTCCATGACTATCCTTGCTCGCATTAGGGTAACTCTCTACTTTGATAATATCCTTGTATGTGATAAGTCCTAAGAGTGTATTATGGTCATCAACAACGGGTAATTTCTCAATTTTATACTCTTGTAATATAGCCTCGGCTTGTTCTAAATTAGTCCCTATAGGAGCGGTTATGAGTCGTTCTTTGGTCATAATCTCACTCACCTTACGGCCGAGGTTATTCTCAAATCTCAAATCACGATTGGTCAAGATTCCAACGAGTTTTTTGTTGCCATCGACTATCGGGATGCCTCCAATCTTATAGATCTTCATCAGATCAAGCGCATCTTGCAGCGTCTTATCTGGGGTTAAAGTCACGGGATCGATAATCATCCCGCTCTCGGATCTTTTTACCTTACGCACTTGTTCGGCTTGATTGGCAATCGACATATTCTTGTGGATGATGCCTATGCCTCCCTCCCGTGCCATGGCTATAGCCAATCTATATTCGGTGACGGTATCCATGGCAGCGGATATGATAGGCACATTGATCATAAGATCTCTTGTCAACTGAGATTTGATCGATACATCTCGAGGCAATACTTCTGAATATCGAGGGACCAAGAGCACATCATCAAATGTTAGTGCCTCAATAATTTGTGGAAATTTTGGATTTGTAGTGTTCTCCATGCACAAAATTAATACTATTCTGAATAATTCAATTCATTTCAATTATTCATCCTTGGAGATTTGACAGCTTCAATTTTTTATTGAAATATTTACACCATGGAGTTATATAGTGACGAGTATTTCATGCATCAGGCGCTCAAAGAGGCACACAAGGCATATGAAGATGGAGAAGTGCCTATCGGTGCTGTCATCGTTGCCAAGAAGCGAATTATATCTAAGGCCTATAATCAAACCGAAAAACTCAAGGATACTACTGCTCATGCAGAAATGCTTGCCATTACATCGGCATCTTCATTCATCGGAAATAAATATCTTAAGGAATGTACCTTATATGTGACCTTAGAACCCTGTGTCATGTGCGGTGGTGCTGCCCTATGGTCTCAATTAGGCAAAATAGTCTATGGTGCTGAAGACCCTAAGAGAGGGTTTATGAGATATGGCAAGGATCTAATCCATCCTAAGACCAAATTAGAGTTTGGTATTCTGGGAGATCAGTGTTCGGCTATTTTAAAGACTTTTTTTGAAGAAAGGAGAAAACAAAAAGAACTCCTCAAAAGCTAAACTGATAATGGACAAAAATCAACAAGAAAACGACTCCAAAGACTTTTATTTCGAAAATGGTCTCATGGTGATGACTGAAGCCTATCATCTCAAACGAGGATATTGCTGTGGAAGTAACTGTCGTCACTGTCCCTATAATCATGAGAATGTTTCTGATAACTCATGAAATCCACAGATCAATTAGGCAATATTATAGAGTTTGATCAGACTCCAGAGAGCGTTGTCTCACTCGTTCCGTCTATTACTGAATTACTGTGTGACATGGGTCTTAGGTCTAAGATCGTAGGTTGCACTAAGTTCTGTGTGCATCCTAAGAACTTAAAAAAAGAAGTGACCATCATAGGAGGAACGAAGAGAATCCACCTTGATCATGTCGCTCGTCTAACTCCAGATATCATTATAGGAAACAAAGAAGAAAATAGTAAAGAAGACATTACTAAACTAAGGGAAATAGGTCCCATCTGGATGTCAGATATAAAAACCATAGAAGATAGCTATGATATGATTAATAGTCTCGCTGACATCATGGATACGTCTTTAGTTGCTGATCAAATCATTTGGGATCACAAGGCCATCTGCAGCCATAATGACAAAGAGCTAGGAACTGTAGCCTATCTCATCTGGAATGATCCATTGATGACTATAGGTGGAGATACCTATATACATAGTATGCTCCAAATGATGGGTTATGATAATGTCTATTCCTCTGCTAATAGGTACCCCAAGATAACTCTAGAGGAGCTCCAATCAAAAGCACCTCAACACATTTTTCTTTCTTCAGAACCTTTTCCCTTTAAGCTTAAGCATGTGGAGAGCCTTCAAGATCAATTAAATCATTCATCCATACATCTGGTCGATGGAGAATTCTTCTCTTGGTATGGCTCACGTCTCATCAAGTGTAGTAAGTATCCCCAACAACTACTTGATCAAATCCAAGGACATTAGCATTATGTGTCACTAGGCATATTGTTAACAAAATGAAATATTTCTCAACATAGTGTTAAGCTTAACTCGCTTGTTAGTCAATTTGGTTAAACAACTTTTAAGGATGCGGCAATCCCAATATTCTGACGTTATCATTGTACACTAATCCTTACTATCATGAATGCAACATATCTCAAACCATTCTTACTTATATCACTGACAGTATTAGTGACTTCTTGTAGTAACAACCTCAAGTACTTTACTCAAGACCTATATAATGAGAACCGCTGGTCCGAATCTGAATTAGAACGGATACAGTTTTATGTATCCGAGGATATTGTCCTCCAGAGAAAACTGGTAGGAGAAGATAGCCGAATAGTCAATGGCAAAATCAGAGTCGTCGATGGTAGTAAGATAGAGGAAGTAATCATAGAGAAGGGTACTCCAGGAATCCTGATAGAAAATCCAGCCCAGAATAAATTCGCAGTTTCATTTGATTCTGCAGATGAGAGTAAGTTTCTGATGTTTGGCGCTAATCCAAAGGCTAATGGGCGATATGTGTTACTTGCCAAAGATTGGAATAGACGATGGGGCCAAGTAACTTATGGAGATCAAGTATACGAAACAAGCTCTGCCAGTGCTTATGCCGCACTTATGGTTGATATCAAAAAAGCTCGCAAAGTCAATGTATCTTCGCAAAGAGCAAGAGGCAATAGGGTGAATTAGGAATTAATGACATGCTTGTGCCCAAGGGAAGCGGGATTTAGCTATGGATGATTTTGGCTGTCACTACACCCATTATAAGGTAGCTACAGAAAGTGATGTAGACATGACGGTAGACACCTTGACATTGGTTTGTCAAACCTAACCCTCAATGTTACGCTGCATTAATGCCTGTTAGCATCGGTACGAAACTGAAGTTGCCAAATAGTTCTTCCTGAGGAGAACCATCCAAGGACTTGGTAATTCGCTTCATACGTTGTACCTCTCCGGCGCCCTCAGGGATCACCATATAACCACCTACTTTGAGTTGATCAAATAATACTTGTGGAAAGAAAGGTGCCGCTGCAGTAATCAATATTTTGTCAAATGGAGCAAATCGAGGAGCTCCTGCGAATCCATCACCATAGAGCGTCCGTATCCTACCATAACCTATGCGATTAAGAAATGCCGATGTCTTATCAAATAGTTGCTTCTGGCGCTCAATTGAATAAACCTTAGCACCCATATGATGCAACACAGCGGCTTGATAACCAGATCCGGTTCCGATCTCCAGTATTTTCTCTCTGTTACGTACTTCCAATAGTTGAGTTTGAAATGCTACCGTGTAAGGTTGCGAGATCGTTTGACCTGAATCAATCGGAAATGCTAAATCTTTATAAGCCCATGTATCAAAGGCCTTATCTAGAAAATAATGCCTTGGTATATCATTGATCGCTGATAATACTTTTGTCGCTCTTATTCCTTTTTGTTGGAGTTCTCTTACGAGTTTTTGTCTTAGTCCTTTGTGTCTGTAGTTATCTATCAATGTTTCGTTCTATTTTTAATACACACAACGCACTTAACGCCTATTATTGAGCGACTAATATATTACAATAATTTATAATATAATAATTCTATCTCTGGAGAATCATCGCTTTATGTGGAATTCCGTCTTCGAGATACTCTCGTCCTATAGCGACATAGCCCAATCGCTCATAGAACGATAGGGCATAGACCTGAGCTGATATTTTTATTGGTGCATCAATAAGTTCTATAGCTTTGCTATTGGATCTCGCCATAATTCCTTGGCCATAGTTCTTACCTCTATGATCCTTGTGGACTACCACTCGTCCTATAGAACCATAATCTTCGTACGATAAGCCAGAGGGGACTATGCGAGTATAGGCAACTAATTGTCCTTGTAGGTGACCCATTACATGGTAGCTTTTTTGATCTATATAGTCAGCATCTTGATACACGCAATCCTGCTCTACAACAAATATCTCCTGTCTCAGCGCCAAAATATCATATAGCTCTCCTAGGCTTAAATCGTCAAATGCCTTAATCGTGATTTCCATCAATTGTTCAATTTAGAAATCGCAAAGGACTTCTTAAATCCGTCCGAGGACGTCTGATTAAATAACTCTACTATAACAACATAGATTCCTTGATCTGCTATCTCGCCGCTATCATATCTCGCATCCCATCTAATCTGTCCTGATGTACCCAAGGTCTTATTATTGACTAAATCTACAATATGTTGTCCACGATCATTATATATGCTGATAGTAGCTATATAATCCGGCTGCTCAAACTCATAGTTAATCAAGAGATCATCATCCATTGAGTCGCCATTAGGGGATATCACCTTAGTTGATAACTCAATTATGTTGGCGCTTTCTATTTTCCTGACCGAGTTTGCTACCCCAGGAGTCGCAAATCCCACCAACTCACTAGCTGATGTCCAATTATCTTCTACTGTTATATCCACAGATGTTGAGATCCTCTCAAGACTAACTCCTTCTACATCGTCATATAAAAAATGGTGCAAATCATCGTCATAGATCAGTCTATCTATCTGTTGTTGCTCATACTCTAGGATGATATCGCCAAATGCATTGGACATATCTGGCAGAGCTGTTCTAATAACTCTTTCTGCCCGATGCGTAGGATATCTGTCCAGGATATCTTCAGGATTTTCGGTTAATGCGACCACTTCATTGGGAGGAAGTATTAACTCTTGTAGTATCACGGCTATTCCTCCATTGTCTTCATTGAGAATATGTAATCCTGATAGGTTCAATGCTTGTTGAGAAACGTTGACCAATTCTAAAAAGTCCACACCTGTGCTTACAGGGTCAAATAAAATTTCATTAATCAATAATGCCTCCGGCTCGATTACCGGAAATATTGAAAACCTCACAGTAGTATCTAAAAAATTATCTCTCACATCTCCAATCCCAATGATATCAAGTTGATACTCAATACCCGCCTCCAAAGGTGGATTCCAGGTCAAAGTCACAGATCCTCCATCATGATTCAGATTTACAGGTATGGTAGTATTACTTAGTATAAAATTAGAAGCAATAGGTGCAACTACCCCTTCGTCAAAAGTTAAAACGGTGTTGTTCCTATCAGTTTGGAAATCGATCAGTCTAGGAGGCCGTTCATCAACCCTTATGGGCCCAGCGTATATATTGTCAAACCAAAAAAGGTCTGCTCTGGAACTGGTATAGACACACTCCAATCTAAATATACCTTCATCGACAAACTCCTCATGCCACTCAATCGATAGTTGTTCGTTCATGCCATCACAGTAGACGGCATCAATGATCAATGTAGGCCCCATCTTAGTGGCTTTCAGATTAAGACATACTGGATCATCTGATACCATTCCATCCATTCCTCTGCCTAACAACTCCAATTGACCTCCTCTATTTTGCCATATTTGGATAGCATCATCGCTCCCAGTTTCCCCGATCAAAACAAACAATTCTCCAACATTGTCATTAGACCACAGGATCCATTTTAACTGATTTTGTGAAGAAGGAGAGAAATCAAGCTCTATATCCAGCTCGTATTCCCATTGATCTGATATGACTATTGGATGTTGTAATGTTGCGGTGCCAGCTTCAGTATCATTGAGTCTTAGTCTACCGTCCACAAAAACAAACAATTGAGTGTCTCCAAACCAATCATTTGATATAAACCCCATGTTTTGGTCAAAGCGTTCATCTATCTGCGCATATATAGTGTGCACACTTGTTATTAATAAAAAGAACATCCAAATTTGCGCTTTCATAATTCTAAGATACTTTGGATTGATTTATGCAGATGCTAAGTATCAATTATTTCTAAAATAATAGTCATGAGAATCGCTGTAGTAGGAGTTACAGGAATGGTTGGAACGGTCATGTTAGAGGTTTTAAAAGAACGCAATGTTGATATCACTGAGTTAATACCTGTGGCTTCGGCCAGATCTGTTGGTAAGCAAATTCAATTTAAGGGAAAATCATATTCGATCATATCGATGTCTGATGCCGTTGCAACACAACCCGATATTGCGATATTTTCAGCTGGAGGAGGAGTATCTAAAGAGTGGGCCCCTAAGTTTGCAGCAGTTGGAACTTTTGTAATTGATAACTCTTCGGCATGGAGAATGGATTCAGATAAACCGCTGACGGTTCCTGAGATTAATGCCAATCAATTAGGTGAAGATGATAAGATCATAGCTAACCCTAATTGTAGCACCATACAGATGGTCTTAGCTCTAAGTGCGATCCATAAGATCTACGGTATCAAGAGGTTAGTCATCTCTACCTATCAATCCGTTAGTGGGACCGGGGTCGCAGCAGTACGTCAGATGAATGATGAGCGAGCAGGCCAAAAAGCAGAAATGGTTTATCCACATCCTATTGATCAAAACTGTCTGCCACATGGTGGCAGTTTTAATGATGATGGATATACAACCGAAGAAGTAAAATTGGTTAATGAAACTCGAAAAATATTAGGAGATGATAGCATTCAAGTTACTGCTACCGTCGTAAGAGTCCCAGTCATCGGAGGCCACTCTGAATCTGTCAATATAGAAACCCATCGTCCATTTGAACTGGAGGATATCATCAAGCATCTGGAGGAAACAGAGGGCGTGATTGTCCAAAATGATCACCTTAAAAACGAATATCCAATGCCGCTATATGCGCATAATAAAGATGAAGTATTCGTCGGTCGTATCCGCCGAGATACTACTATAGAAAACGGGTTGAATCTATGGATTGTGTCAGACAATCTGAGAAAAGGAGCAGCGACAAATGCAGTACAAATTGCAGAATACCTAATAAACAACGACATTGTAAAGGCTAAGCAGCTGGTTTAGGTCAATATTGAGACCTTTTTAACCACATTAATTAAAGAACACGAGCACAGGCTCGGAGACTACAGTAACTACAGTAATTATGAAGACACGTCTTGTAATATGGGGAACAGACTCCAGCGATCAAAAGATCCTTGTAGCTGTTGAACTATTAGAAAAAGATAATCAGGTAAAGGTTATCACCTTTCCTGAATTAACAGCAACACAGGAGTTCTATACTAAGATGATGAACATCTGGCGAGAAGGTACCAACATACCACTACCAGAAACCAAAACCGAAATCATCCGAGAACTATCAATTACAGATGGGCTACTCCCTGACGACATCAAAACCATGCGTAGTGATATACTCAATAGAGCTAAGACAGAGTGGCACTTTGTAGTCCTGTCGGCCAAGCTTTATGCAGCCTACAATGACGAAGTCGAGGAAATGAAAGAACGCATTGAAAAATTGACGGACTTTGATAGCGGTCTTTGGGAAGAAATGAAGGGCTTTTGGAGCAAAGTTCAAAACCAATCCCAAGAAAAAAATCTCTTTAGAAAACATGCAAATGATCTACGAACTAAAGCCAACGGTTTGTTTGATCAAATGAAAGAGATGAAAAAAGCTCTTAATGCAGAATTTGAAAAAATCAGCAAAGGACGTTTAGAGGAGTTTTACAAAAAACTCGACGACATAGAAGATCGTATAGAAAAGGGCTTAGGCTTGCAACCGATATTTAATGAGCTTAAAGACTTACAACGTTCATTCAAAGATATCGAACTAACCAGGCGAGATAGAAACAATCTCTGGAAGAGAACAGACAAGGCATTCAAGAAAGTAAAAGAGAAAAAATACGGTAAGAAAGAAGGTGGGGGCAATAGCAATTCGGCTCTAGGCAGAGTAACTAGTAGATATGAAGGCCTCATGAACGCCATCAATAAGATGGAGCAATCCATCAATAGAGATAAGAAGGACCAAGAATTCCAACAGAGACGGATCGAAAATACCGATGGACAGTTAGAATTGCAGATTAGACAGGCAAAAATGGCCATGATCATCGAACGACTTGGTTCTAAACAAGAGAAGTTAGAAGACA
>CAZJHC010000042.1:0-15749 GCA_964545645.1 uncultured Saprospiraceae bacterium | reverse complement strand
TCATTATTTAGATGAGTCTTTAAAGGTACAAATAGCTAATTGTTCTACTCAAGTATTTATTATGCACCAAGTCGATCTTGAGAAAAGCTCAATTTGATTAGCTGGCGTTTCTATAAGTTCAAAGAAAATGGAATGATGTGCAAGAACTTAAGCTAACCTACTAATTCGATATATCTAATGCTTTTGCGTCAAAGAGTGGATTAGCTGATATGCTTAGGGATTAAATTCTTGCTTATAGTAAAGTAAAATGTAGTTCCTACTCCTTCTTGGGATTCGAGTGTAATCTCGCCTCCATGTCGATGGATTATCCTGTTACAGAGCGCTAACCCAATCCCAGTACCTTCATAATCATCTTTACTATGAAGTCTCTTAAATATCTCAAATATTTTTTCTTGATGATCTTTGTGAATTCCTATTCCATTGTCTTTTACAGCAAACTGCCAATAACCTTGTGGCGATTCTGCAAGATGGTGGATGGAGATCTGTGGAGTTTCGTTTTTATTAAACTTAATAGCGTTATGAATAAGATTGTGAAAAACGATCCTGATTAGATTTTCATCTCCAACAATCTCCGGTAGCACGTCAATTTTTATGTCGCATTGCTTTTTCTCTATGATTTGTGACAGGTCATGTAGGTTTAATTGTACTATGTTATTTAGGTCAATTTTTCCAATGCTAATTTGATTTTGTATCACTCTTGAGAATGTAAGAATACTCTTGATCTGTTGTGACATACGACCTACACCACTCACAATAAAGTCTAGGTATTGATGGGCATCTTGATCAAACTGGTCGCTATATCTATGCTTCAATAAACCGATGAAATTACCTACTACTCTTAATGGTTCTTGCAAATCATGTGAGGCTATATATGCAAATTGCTCTAGATCTTTGTTGGATCGCTCCAGGTCTTTGTTAGATTCTTTCAAATCTAACTTTTGTTGTTGTAAGGCAGATTCAGCGATTTTTCTTTGAGTAATCTCTTTATTAAGATCAACATTATATTGTTGGAGTATTTCGTTTCTTGCACTTATGCTTCTTGTGTAATACTTGACACCAAAAAATAGAAGCAAGATGCTCGATATAACACTTCCAATTCTAAATTGCCAAGTTTCCCAATAGGCAGGTTTTTTGATGATTGATAGGGTAGTTCCTTCCTCATTCCATACCCCATCATTATTTGCTGCCTTCACTTTGAACTTATAGGACCCATGCCTTAAGTTAGTATAAACAGCCGGTATTTTTTTATCGATAAAGTTCCATTTATCATCAAAGCCTTCAAGCATAAAAGCATATTGATTTTTCTCAGATCGATTATAATTAATGGCGGCATAATCAATAGAAAGATAATAATCGTCATGATCCAAAACGACTTCACTCCTATAAGTGGCATTATTAAGTTTTTCTCCATCTGGACTCATGGTTCGGATATCCGTTACATGAACTGGTGGAGGAGTTTCATTTGTTTTTATACTAAGGGGGTCAAACCGCGTGATACCTCTTTGGCTACCGAGGTAAAACAAGCCATTTTTATCGATAAAACTTGATCTTTGACGGAAGGCCCCACTACCTAAACCATCTCTTTTTTCATATTTATTAAATGTGTTGGTTTGTACATTATATAGGACAATACCTTCTGTAGTACTTCCCCATAGATTGCCATCTTTGGCTTTGTCAAGGCTTTGAAAACTATGCTTATTATTGTCTTTGCTGTAGTTAGTAAACGTCTTTTGATTGAGATCGTAGCCTGATAAGCCATTGGTCGTAGCCAAGTATAAAATGTCATTAAGGACCACTATTGATACGACTCTATTAGAAGCGATACTATTATCAGGATTAGTTGCATCATGTTTAAAATGTTCGAATTCTAATTCTCCATTGTCGTTCTCACTCACTTTATTTAGCCCTTGGTAGGTTGCTAACCAAACTGTTCCATTATGATCTTCTACTATTTGGTTTATAGTATTATCACTAATGGCCTTTGGCTCTTCATAATTTGTTAAATATTGTTTGTATTGGCCTGTCTTGTCATCGATAACGAAGAGTCCATTTTCGGTGCCGAGCCATATCCGATGTTGTTTGTCCTTATAAAGTGAGCGTATAGAGGAGTATCGCTCCTGTTGGTGAGATGCATTTAAAATGGGATAATGCCTTAATTTATTTGTCTTCATTTCCAACACACACACTCCATTATTATGGCCAAAGTAAAGTTGTTCATCGTCGGGACTATATAAAGAAGAAATAAAACAATTTGATAAGCCTAAATTCACATTTTTCAACTTCTGGCCTTTATTGACATCATATTTTAATATCCCTTTTACGCCATTGCCTATCCAAGCTACTCCTGATGGATCTACATATAAATTTTGTGACACGGGATCTTTAGTAAGATCAGTTGCAAACTCATGAACGTCAAACTGATTGTTGGCCCAATTGTACTGGCTTAAGCCACCTTGAGTTCCTGCCCAGATGATACCTTGGTCATCTTCAAAAAGAGCCCTGACATAATTGTGAGCTATTGAGTTATTATTATCGTATTCATTAAAATATTGATTGAATTCAAGCTTGTTTATTGTTGGATTAAGTGTAAATGATGTTAAGGTCTCGGCATCAACGGAGCACAATCCATTCGTGGTGGCTATCCACAACTTGCCATTTCTGTCTTGAAGGATGTCTTTTATGTCATCATTGGTAATCGAGTTTGTGCTACCATCATTAGAAAAATTGTAAAAATGTGGGGTCCAATCTGCTTCTATAGTCTGATTCGATTGCTCTGGTAATCGCATCAAGAATAATCCTCCAGCGGCTGTGCCCAACCAATAATTTTGCTGATTGTCCTGGTAAATGTCCCAGACTCTGCTTGCTTGCTTCTTCTCACTTGGGTAGAAGGTTTGAAATTTTGCGTCTTCTAGATGACCATTCTCTGGTACTTTCAATAGGCTCAGACCCCCTTCCCAAGTTCCAACCCATATTCTTCCACTTGCATCCTCTAATATGGATAATACTGCTTTTCCTTGCAGAGAACCGGATTCGTCATCACCTTTTTTAAAAGTAAAAAATGTGTCGGTCTCTTTAAAATAAACACTTAATCCATCTTCAGTTCCAACCCATATACGCCCATTGCGATCTTCTGTTATGGCCAAGATTTCATCGTTGCATAAGCTCGTTGTGTCTTGGTCGTCGTGTCTAAAGGTTCTCCAGGTATTGCTAGATTGATGAAATCTCGTTAATCCTCCCAGGCGAGTGCCAATCCATAGATTCTGTTGACTATCTAAAAATAAGACTCTGATATTGCTCGACTCAAGTCCTCCTTCTATTGGAGGACTGTTGACTTTATATGTTTTGATAGTATTAGTCCCCTCATATCGACAAAGCCCATCTTTAGTCCCAATCCATATAAAGCCTAAATCATCTTTTACAATACAATTGATAGAGTTGTTAGGGAGTTCCTCACTGTTATTGACTTTAGTAAATCTAATAGAGCCACCTATCTGACTGCTTAAAGTCGGACCAAATAACAATATAATACCAAGAAAAGTGATTGCTTTACAGGTGATTTTTCTCATTCGAATTAGTAGCCATTTATTCTCCTAAATAGAAAAATAGGAGTGGTCAAAATACAATTATCTCAGTCAATGTTCAATTAAATTATAGCCATGTTCAGACGGTTAGTAGTCATTAATCATGTATGCTTAATGCGGTACCATCTCTGAATGGTTTAGTAATAATTTTTCCATTAACGACAAATTGATATGGTCGCTCGTTCACTAATGAATCGATATCAGCGTAGCTTTTTATAAGGGATTAATTCTTTGGTGGAGTTCCTAATCCTACTGTTGAATTTATGAACCACACTTCTGTATAGCAACCATTGGCATATTGCTTAGCGATATCTCCGCCATAGGTTTCTGCTCCAGCACACCATACCATGTTTGTCTCAGGAGACTTTCCATTGGTTTGGTTATATGCACCTTGCTTAAAGTAGTTTAACTCGCCACTATATGCCTGAGGTTGCTCTGTTCCATCCTGTCCAATCGGAAAAAACAGCTCTTGTACCTGCTCAGGAATATCACTCCTGTTGACATACTCGGATTCGATAAGGTTCTTAGTAAAGGTTTTTGTTTCGTGGCCATCACTAGTAAAGGTTACATACATAATGCCTTGATAGACATTGATTTCATAACTGAACTCTTCTCCCAGCTCTATGCCATCCTCGGGCTCCAGAGGAGAGACTTCCCTGCTCGGACCTACCTGAGACATGTCATAACCCCATACAGGGTATGAGTAGTCCCATCGATTGGAGTTGTCACCGAGGGTATTGATTTCATAATTCCAGAATACTGATCCTTTTTGATGATCGGGAAACTTCTTATAAAATATTTTGATTGGTTCATTCTCATGACCCTCACCACTGTGGATTTGACCTACGACGGTTGAGTATGAGGTTGCTACCCGAGCATCTCCAGAGGTTGATACCTGCATTACTTTACAGGTTCCAGTCAGTTTACCACCTTCCTCAGGTGTCCATTCTCTTTTTTGATGCAATTCTGTTCGAGTATTGCTGGAATTCTTGGAGGTCACACCAGAGTTAGGTGTCTTATATACTACCCATCTTCTGGTACCATCGATGACGGTGTAAAAGAAGTCTTTGTCTTCAAAGCCTTCCAGATCATCAACACTTGTGCCATCACCCATGAGTATCTTAAATTTATCCATGAACGGGATTACTTCACTAGGATATACGACCTTAGTACTGAGGCCATCATTAGCAGCGAAATATCCTGCATTGGAGTAGGCGTCATCACTTATCTCTATGTTGGCAGATTCAAACCATACCTCAGCATAGTTGCCATCAGCATATTGCTTTTGTAGATCTCCTCCGTGAGTTTCAGCACCTGAGCACCATACTCGATTAACCTTTGGATCTTTGCCATTCGTTTGATTATAACATCCAAGCTTAAAGAAACATCCCTGACCTGCATATGCACTCTCCACCTCTATACCATCCTGTCCGATTGGGACAAAGAGATTTTTCACCTGCTCTGGCATATCAGATGCGTCAGCATATTCTGACTCTATTAGATTTTTGGTAAAAGTCTTGGTCTCGTGTCCATCACTCTTGAATGTAAGGTGCATCATGCCTTCTTTGATTACTACATCATAACTAAATGCCTCACCTAATTCGATTCCGTCACTTGGCTCGGGAGGATAAGAATCTGAGGAAGGCCCTACTACGCTGAAGTCATAGCCCCAGATAGGGTAGGAGTAGTCCCATCTGCCAGAGTTATCATCACCGGCAGTGTTGATCTCATAATTCCAAAAAACTGAACCTTTAGTATGTCCTGGAAATTTTTTATAAAATACCTTTAGAGGCTCATTCTCATGACCATCAGCACTGTGTATCTGTCCTACAACAACACTATACGTTGACGCTACTCTGGCATCTCCTGTGGTAGATACATTCATCACTTTGAGTGTAGCATTCATCCTTGCATCTGTCATAGGAGTCCACTTCTTCAATTGTGCCAGCTCTGTCCTAGTATTATTAGAGGTGCCATGAGTATTGCCAGCATTAGGAGATTTGAATACGACCCAGTCACCTGCCTCGTCAGTTGCAGTATGAAAGAAATCTTCATTATGATAATCTGTGGCTGGACCTACATTACTGCCATCTCCTAATATCAAGTTCCAGTGTTCAAAGAAAGGGATGACATCATGAGGGATGCTGGTGATATTACCAGTTTGCTGCTTACAACTCATCAAAAGTAGTAAAGCGCTAACAGTCAATAGACAAGAAGCCTGTGCAGTTCGAGATAGTTTAGAGTACATGTAATAAAAAATTCTATAGTGTAAATAAAAAATGACTCAAGAAAATTGTACCATTATTAACATGCTCTCTCGTCCGTCAAAGCTAATAAAATGTGTGGTTATTTAAAATCACATTCTTTGAGTTTAAATCTTATTTCCCGTAGACTAATGAATAATCTTGTCAATAACATTATTCTTGTTAGGACTTGCTTAGCGCAAAAACTTTATAATAGTAGCTAAATGGCCTAAAGTCGGATGATTCTAACTTGTTCTACGCTATATAGCCATCCGCATCTCAATCAGATGCTTACTGAATCCGATGTTTTCGTATGCAGCAACAGCGCCATCATTTTGTTCATAAACATCGAGTCTAATTTCTATTAAACCTCTGGATTTGGCCCAAGCGACTAGCTCTTTTATGATCATATGACTGATTCCTTTACGCCTATGCTGAGGCTTGACATACATAAAGCCGACATATGCATATTGTTCAAAGGATAAATAACGTTGTGCCTGCTTTATTTTGACATATCCCGAAGCAGCTAATTCTCCATCTACCTCGGCTACAATAACTTCGATATTTTCACATTCTACATACTCTTTGAGATCGTAGTAATTGATAAGCCCAGACTTAAGTGTCGGATCAAAAGCTCTTTCGGTATTGACGATTCCTTGCTCAAACTCATATAATGTTGGGAGGTCCTCGATTCGTGCCGGTCTCAGAATAATATTTTCCATAGATAAATATACCTATTTGACCTTAGGAGCTCATCTGATCAAAGGTAGCGCCAGATTACAACGTTCTATCATACGATCTTTAATAGGTAGCTTATGAGTCAGAGTGAGGTAGTTGCCATCAGGATAAGCACGATGCGCCATTTGAAGAAGCGGGTAGATTTCCATACGATTGTCGGGGCCAATCATGTCTTGAGGCCATGACAACTCTGGATTGGCATAGGGAGCTAGATAGTCCAATGCTGCCCGTAGTTTAGCGTTAGCCTGGTCAGCTTGCCATAGGTCTATGTTCACCTGTTCTGCAAGATGTGCCACCAAAAACATAGCATGCAGATTGTACAGACTATAAAACAATGGCCGGGTTCGAGCCAATTCTTCTGGCATGGAGCCATCGGCCTTAATCTGTTGGAGGATTCGAGTATTCATAAATTGTTGGGCGATTTGCTTGGCTTGATCTTGCTGGCCTGAGTATAGGGCGAAGTAGATCGCTTGCACATCATAATAGGAGCCATGATTGTTTTTTGATTGGGCCTCTTGGAGGGCCATCTCATCTGTGGTAAGCCACTCCCAATATGCCAATGCCCAAGATCTAAGATGCTCATACTCTATATGACTGAGCGCTCCTGACTCCGCAATAAACAATGAGGCCTCCATGGCGCTAATCAAAAGACGTCCATCCAAAACGCCAGATTTGCTACCAAGATTATGACCAGGTCTGCACTGCGCATGATTAAGGTTAGGATTCATATAAGTCGCCTCATCGAGGAACCATGTTCTGATCAGCCCTGCAGCCTTATCGGCATAGCGTTGATCTCCAGTAAAATAATAAGCCAATCCGAGTGTTTCTGTATTGCTGCTAAGGGTTCCGAGCCTTGGCCGATCTGAGTAGTTTGGACTCTGACTTTCAGGATTTGTTTCGCCATCTTTGCGGATATATGGGAGCCCTTGAGGTTGATCCGGATCGGGCCACCAATAGCGACTATAGCTGGCATAATCATGGGGATTTCCACTTGGTGGTTTTTGCAGTTTGTCCGTCACAGTGTACATACTATCGAGTAAGGCTATATCTGCATCTCCAAGCAGTCGGTTATAAGCTGGTAGTATCTTGGGCTCTTGTTGTTCAATCTGCTGTTTGGTCTCGTTTAGGTAGTCCATATCTGCCAAGATCGTAGGTCTATGATGCGGTCCCTGCACCATACAACAAGACATGGTAAGTACTAATGTCACCAACAATACATTGATCAAATTGTGTTTCATCATATCCTAAGATAATGAGACTTTCGATAGACAAAGAATGGATCTCAAAGGAATCCTATTAGACCGAACAAGATAGTAAGCTTAACCTGTTGAGAGCCAATGACGAACCAGTCGAATAAGCATTCTGGATTGGACCAAACATGGAGAACACCTAGTGTGACGCTCGGTAAAAAAATGGACTCAAACAGCTTCATTCTCATCTCAATTCAGTTTAAATAATAATACAGTTTTACAACAAATAAATGTTGAATTCTTACATTACTCTCAATGACCACACCCTCGTATATCAGTGGAGATTTTATAGACGCTCATACGGACTATCTTGAGCTTATTGAGGAGCTTAGGATTGGTTTCGTTCAACAAGAAATCATAACACCTCCTCGACATCATCATGACTTCCCTAATTCGGAAGTGGGCAGCGATACGACAATGCTTCTGATGCCGGCATGGCAAGATGGTACTGATGGAGGAGTAAAGATTGTATCCGTAAGCCCTGAGAATGGCCAACTGGGCCTTCCTACTATCAATGGTAGTTATATCTATATGGATGCTCTGACAGGACAGCTCAAAGCGATCCTGGAAGCTAAGAAAATGACATCCATGCGGACTGCCGCAGCCTCTGCTTTGGCATCGTTATTTCTATCAAGAGTGGATGCACAGAGTATGTTGATGATTGGGACGGGAGCACTAAGCGCCCAATTGGTAATGGCTCATGCTGCAGTACGACCAATACAACAGGTATACGTATGGGGTAGGAGTATGGAGAAAGCTCAGGAAGTCTGCGAACGATTGAGTCAACAGAACTTTATCTGTCAACCAGTAGCAGATGTCAAGTCCGTGCAAGGGCAGGTGGATATCATCAGTACAGCAACGATGAGTAAAGAGCCACTGATTAAGGGTTGTGATGTAGCTCCCGGTCAACATATAGATTTAGTAGGATCGTACAAGCCAGAGATGAGAGAGGCCGATGATGATGTTATGAGCAAAGCCAGCATATTCGCTGATGTCAAAGAGATGGCCATGATAGAAAGTGGCGATTTATTGATTCCATTGCGAAGCAAAGTGATTAGCGCTGATGATATTAGAGCAGATCTATTCGATCTATGTCGTGGTGCATTAGGACGACAAGATGACTCAGAGATTACCGTATTCAAGTCGGTGGGGCATGCCTTAGAAGATTTGGTTGCGGCGAGATACTATTACCATAAATTCATGAAATCCCGATGATGTATCAAAAAAATACAGATAAGCGATAGTCCGAACATTCCTGCCGATTGGATGTAAGTTAAAACAATAGACCGACACCTGAAGTGAAAGACAACGCCCACATCACTAGAGAACATAATCTTTATGACTGATCCTGATGATCCTATGAGAGAAGGTTTTTTGGTTCGATGATTACTTGGACTCTTTATAATTATCATTAGACACCCTCAAGAGAAGAAAATCACTATGAGTTCTACGCTGGTTATATCGATTATGTACGACTGCAGCACCTTAGGTATTTAAATCATATTTATGAGTAGTAGGATTCAATTTACTACATTGGTGATTCAATATATATAGCAAGTATGAGATATCTACAACGACAGGGTCTGATCATTATGATAAGCCTTATTAGCCTAACTTCAATCTGGACGCAGGGCAAGAAGATTATGGATCCTAGCGTGTACAATGAGTGGAGAAAGATTACCAACACTTCGATTAGTGCTGATGGCCATTGGGTGGTCTATAACCTGGAGATAGAGAGAGGGGATAAGACACTTAAGCTATATCATACTCCTACTGATGAGACTTACACTTTTGACCGTGCCCAACAAGCCAAGATTGATTATGAAAGTTATGCTCTTTATTTTCATATCAATGCTGCAGAGGATAGCATCCGACAGATGAAGAGAAAGAAGATGAAAGAAGATGATATGCCTAAGGATACACTAGGCATATTTAACCTTAGGAGCAAGAAACTTAGTAAAATACCAAATGTCAAATCTTACAAAATACCTGAGAAGTGGGGCGGCATATTAGCAGTATCGTTAGAAAAACAAGGGCCATCAAAGAAGGATACTTCTGCGACTGAAGAGCCACCGAAGAAAAAGAAAGAATCTAAGGAGAACGGAACCCAATTACTATTGGTGGATATAATGAATGATCATATTGATACCTTAAGTTATGTCAAGGATTACTTATTCGCTGATCAAGCGCATCAACTGCTGTTTCGCACGACAGGTGTGGAGGATAATGATACATCGTCATTGATACTTATGGACTTAGGACAAGGAGGTGAACAGCAATCCATCATCACCACTCATGGAGACTTTTACAATATGGTGATAGATGAGACAGGCGATCAGGTGGCCTTTCTATTGAATCGAGATACTACAGAGATGCTCATAGAGCCTTATGAGCTGTTTTATAAATCCAAAATGAATGATGAGGCTCTAATGATTGCGGATAGTGGTTCCTCATTTCTCGGAACTGACTGGCAAATTAGCAAGCATCAGACATTGTACTTCTCGGACGATGGAAATCGATTGTTCTTTGGAATCAATGAAAAGCCTATCCTACAGGACACTTCAATACTCAAAGATGAAATAGTAGAGGTTGAAGTTTGGAGTCATACGGATGATCTCCTCTATACTCAGCAGGAGAATAACCTGGAAGACGACAAGAAAAAGAACTATCTCTCAGTATATCATACTGATACTAAAGAAACCAGGATCATCGGATCTGCTAAGATGCCCAAAGTTGTGATGGATAGAGATCATAATGGTTCTTATGCCTTAGCCTATAATGATACGAAGTACCTTAGGAACATCAGTTGGGATGGCTATGCACTGAAAGATATGTATATCGTAGACTTGACAACAGGAGAGTCCGAACTAATAGGAACTGGGATACATGGCAGGCCATCAGCATCACCAGATGGTAGCTACTTCTATTGGTACAGTGCATCTGATACTGCATGGTATAGTTATAGCACCATGCTCAAGCAAATCAATCAATTAACTTCGAACAGTATAGGAACGTTCTATAATGAACTCAATGATCAACCGGCACATCCGAGATCATATAGCTCGGCAGGATGGATAGAGGGAGATGAAGGATTCTTGGTCTATGATCGATATGATATATGGAAGCTGGATCCTACAGTAGTTCGAGAGCCTAAGCGACTCACTAATGGGCGACAACAAAAAATCGTTCATCGATATGTACATCTCGATCCAGAGGATCGACGTATCTCCAGTGATGATCGATGGCTGATAAGACTCTTTGATGAGCGTGATAAATCCAGTGGATATGGACTATACAATCCTGAGGACGGCACTGTCGATGAGCGTTTGATGGATGATGTTTCCTATAGCACACGAGTGATGCAGGCTGAAAACAGTGACGAGATCTTGTATACCAAGGAATCCTTCAGCATGTTTCCAGATCTACAACTCAACACTCTGATGTTTGATCAAGAGAAACAAGTATCCCATGCCAACCCTCAACAATCGGATTATCGTTGGGGCACTATAGAGTTGATGAATTGGACTAGCTACGACGGCCAAGAGTTAAGAGGACTATTGGTGAAACCAGATGATTTTGATCCTAGCAAAAAGTATCCCGTAATCGTCAACTTCTATGAGCGTAGCTCTGATCGCTTGCACAGGCATGGAGCTCCATTTGCAGGAAGGAGTACCATTGGATATGCCTATTATGCTAATCAGGGTTATGTGATTTTTAACCCCGATGTACCTTATACCGAGGGGTATCCTGGAGAGAGCTGTTACAATGCTGTTATGTCTGGAGTAGATGCCTTATCCAAGAATAGTTGGGTTGATATCAGTCGAATGGCCCTTCAAGGGCATAGCTGGGGAGGTTATCAGATCGCTCACTTACTAACTAAAACCGATAGATTCCGTTGTGCCGAGGCTGGAGCCCCTGTAGTCAATATGATTAGTGCCTATGGAGGTATCCGCTGGGGATCAGGGATGAGTCGTATGTTTCAATATGAACATACCCAAAGTAGGATAGGAGGGACGCTATGGGAAAAGCCTGAATTGTACATAGAAAATTCACCAATATTCAACACGGATAAGGTATCGACTCCTGTACTCATCCTACACAATGATATGGACGGAGCCGTACCGTGGTATCAAGGAATAGAATATTTCATGGCCTTGCAACGTCTGGACAAGAAAGCATGGTTCCTCAACTATAACAATGAACCACACTGGCCACTCAAGTGGCAGAATCGCCTGGACTTCAACATACGATTACAACAGTTTTTTGATCATTACCTCAAGGACCAACCGATGCCTTCATGGATGATAGATGGTGTGCCGGCTATAGCCAAAGGGATACATCAGGGGTATGAGATAAAAGAGTAAAGAGTATTAATTTATGATGTTGGTATTAGTAGTAGATTGATTGAGTAGATCTGATAACAACTAAATAAATATAGGATCATCACCATTCCTAATAATTGACTGAAAGAAGTTGCTGATCATCAATCAAGATGATCAGCAACTCTTATATTATGACAGGAGTCGTCAAAACACTCTGGAGACATTAAATCCAAAGTGAATATCTCCATCACCCCAACGACCCACCGTCTCAGTGATAAAACCTTTCTCAATCATGGAAGTGCTATTGCTAAAGTGTAATTGAAATACATGGCCTCCCGTCTCTATGTCAAAACCTAAAGAAAGCGATGGCGTAAACTGCTCATCCAATGGATCATTGAGCAGTATAACATACTCCGCATTGAGCGTTATCCGGCGGTTGAGACGAATTCTGCCACCTATAGGGATGTTCCAGACATCATTGGCCTCATCGGAGGTGTTGACCTGATTGCGATGAACTACCCCTGGTGATAACTGCAGCGTGAAGAGTTCTGAGAACTTACGACCCAACAGCAGTTGATGCGTGTAATGCCATCTACTGGAGCCACTAATCTCTCCAGAGGTCGAACGTAGAGTCTCCACAGCCGCCGTTCCAAGATAGGCTAATGATATAGGCATACCGCCTCGACCAGAGCTTTGTCGCAATAAGCTATACTTAGCAAATCCGTCATATGTCTTCTCAAAGCTGCTTCTACCAGCACCTATCATAAATCGATCTGTGACGCCATAATCCATACCGATTCGAATACTGGCTTGATCCAAGCCAAACAACTCATAGATTCCACCGGACAAGAAGCCAAAGCGATGTCCGATCTTAAGATCCCAGGTGCCCGCTCCAACCTGCTCAATAGAATGCAAATTGATGATTCGTGTCGTCTTGAAGCTGGCACTGACCAATGTCGGTGTTGCAGGTCCTTCATCGACCAAATCCAATAGGCTGCTTTGAGCATGAACCGCTGTCATAGCGGCCAGTAAGCTCAGGATTGTCATTCGTATGATACTCATCTTTCTAATGGGGTATAGTTGGCTTCTAAATGGATTTCTACTTCCTTGGCGATGTTATTTCTAACAACTTTTGGTATCTCGATACCATAGTCGGCACAGGCAACCACGAGCTTTGATTTGCCTATATATCCAGTCTCATCTTTGGTAAACAGTGCTTCGGTTTCAACAGCTTTGGTGATGTCTCTGATAGTGAGTTCACCTACAACCCTGATCGTAAGAGTCCCTTCCCAATCGTTTGTCAACTTGTCGTAGTCCATTACTTTCCCTTTGAAGATAGCTTTAGGCCATTTTTCACTTTCCATATAGTTTTCGTTGAAGTGCTCTTGCATCAACTTTTTTTCAAATTCAAAAGCATTGATGAGCACTGACCATTCGAGCATGCCCGTAGAGAGATCCAAGACTGTTAAGCCCTTATGAGTAGTAGCTTCTATTTTTTCTACTGGAGCTTCAGATTCAAAGCTCACCTTTGCTTCCTTAGTATACAGCAGTTGTGCTTGTGTGGTAGAGATCATCGCCATCGTGAGTACTATACAGTAGATGATTGATTTATACATGTTTTTTGATTTTGTTTGAATTAATAATTTAGTCCGTGACAATGATGCTTCGGACTAGGATGACATCGGAGAGGTATCCTGAGCATAGCCCTCGCACCGTAATCGAACTTCCCTTACTCAGACCTTCTATATCATCACAGTTACTGAGTTCTGCGATGACATATCCCAGCAGAGAGTTGGTTATTAGATATACTGAGCATTTTTCGTTGGTTACCATTTTGGAAACGACTCCAGTAATGTCAACATATTTGTTTAGGTAATGGTGGTTAGCCGCAGATTCATCAGATTCATAACTATCCATGATCGCTATGGCAGAGACTTGTGCTTCGGCACTGACATCCGTGGTGCTAGGTGGTGATTCGTAATACTTGTAGACTCCGATTCTGATAATCAGTGCTGTTATGAAGAGCCCTATGATGATAAAACTGTTTCTATAAGTCATAGTCTTGATTTAGTTGTTAGGTGCTCCTTGAGCAATCCATTCTTGAAATAATGTAATACTGCAATCGTCGAGCTTGGGTGCACCTCGAGGCATCGGAGAGAATCCTGCATCATGCCGTAATGGTCCCAATAGTCGACCCAAATCGACGACATTCTTGACATCATCATATCCATCAACCGATATGCCTCCTGAACTGAAGCCCGCATTGTGACATGAGGTACAACTTAACTCGAGTATTGGTGCTATATCTACGGTATAGGACACCTCTCCTGAAAAACACTCATTAGGACTGAGGTCTTCTTCCTCTAATGTATCATAGGTGCATCCATAACATAGGGTCAATAGCATCATACCCATAGCGGTCGCTATAGAAGTAATCTTCATACTGATTTTTTTATTTGTTAGTTAGAAAATAGAGCTGCAGCAACTCCTTGTTATCTCTATTACTATTACAGGAGGAAAAAGGATGCGTCATAAGAAAGAAAAATGACAGGAGATAAATATAAGTGCCGTCTTTGTTAGTTGAGAGTATAGATTTAGTAATGAGTAGGGAGTTAAGTAGACGGTATTGGATAATTCTAATTATCTGATTAAAGTGATGTCTCCACTTAGAATTATGTTGCTATTATCTTCTAAAGCAACCACAATCTTATAAACGTATACATCTGAATCTAATGCCTTGCCATTGAAGGTGCCATCCCAAGCGATCGCTCCAGTCAATGGTTGGACATTGTTTTGCTCAAATATTACAGAACCCCAACGATTGAACAGTTGAAATGAGGTGACACTTCTGATGCCACTGTTATCACCAAAGACTATTGAGAAATAGTCATTGCTCCCATGTAGACTCGGGGTAAAAACATTGGGGATATATATGCGGACACAATCCTTTACATTATCGGAAAGGGATGTGAGCTCGAAACGCTCCTCGTATATGCAATTGTTGTTATCAACAATTCGAAGGGTATAGGTTCCTTCTATAAGATTAACGATAGTTAAATCATCAGATGTTTCCACGTTCCATTCTACCATATATGGAGTTATTGCTTCTAATCTCGTTATATCTATCCTACCATCACGACTATTAGGACAAGTAGGATGAACAATATTGGCCTCTACGTCAAAGGGACTTGTCACATCTACGATACCTATAACCTCTCCTTCGCAATAGGCATCTCTAACGGCAGTAAGCTCATAAGTACCTGCTGTGGGAGTATTGAGAAAGAAGTCATTGGATTGAATATTGTCAATGGGCAATTGTTGGATACCATCGATGTCATACTCTATGGTCCAAGGTGGGGTGCCCTCTAAGTTGATGGGGATGCCTGTAACGGCCGTCTGACAAAAATCGAAGGTTCCCATGATGGAGGCTAATGGAGCATCCTCTAAGTCAATATTAGCCATACTTGTAATCGTGTTACCACAAAAGTCAGTAATAGTCAGTTCATACTGAGTCGGTTCTGTTATGCTGGTTGTTAAGGTATCGCTGGTCTCACCCGTATCCCATAGGTACTCATAGGGAGGCACTCCACCCATGATCTGTGGTGAGATGTCAAA
>CAZJHC010000041.1:0-16012 GCA_964545645.1 uncultured Saprospiraceae bacterium | reverse complement strand
GACAAGAGAGTCACGTAGAGCAAATCATGATCACTGAGTGATCAACGAAGCCAAGATCGACCAAAGAAACAAGAAGAATTTATAGTTAACAATTGGTAATTTCGGTTGGGAAGCCGAAGAAAAACTAAAGGTCTGGCAAAAGTGTCAGACCTTTTTTTATTCGCCGATTTTGCCCAGTTCTATTCCTTCAGAATATGCCACCTCAATACCTGCATCCATGAATCCTTTTTTTATTCGACTCAGACCTTCAAAGGTAGCATCCCAATAATTGTCTGGATGAATATATGGTCTCACTGATACGATTATGTTGTGGGAATCAAAACTCTCTATTCCAATTAGTGGAGCTGGCTCCGACAGGATTAATGGGAAATCAGTAAATGCTTTCTCAATGACCTCCTTAACCTTGGGAAAACTCTCTGCATAAGGCATTGTCACACTGAGTTCAAGACGCATCCTACCTTTGGTAGAAAAATTAGTAATAATGTTATCCGTGACTTGACCATTAGGAATGATGAGGGTTTTATCTCCGGGAGTCACCAGCACTGTATTGAATATCTGTATGCTCTCTACCTTGCCAAACATGTCAGATATCTGTACCCAATCACCAACTTTGTAAGGCTTAAAGAATACAATTGTAATTCCTGAGGCAAAGTTACCCAGAAAACCCTGTAGAGCGAGGCCAACAGCAAATACTACTCCAGCCAATACTCCCATCAAAGCTGAAACTTGAAACCCTAAAGTCCCTGCTGCAATAAGGATTACGATGAATTTCAAGGCCAATGATGCCATAGACATAAAGAAGCCTAAAAGCTCTGGTCCTAAATTGGATCGCTGCAAGACTTTTTCGAAAACAGCTGTCACCTTTTTGACTATCCAAAGTCCAATGACCATGATAGCTAAGGACAATAAAATCTTAGGGGCAAAAGTAATGACGCCATCTATAGCTTTTTGGCTATAGTCTTGCATAAGCGTAAGATTGTCAGAAACTCCTCCCTCGGTTACCGATTCAAGAATGGAAGCTGCAGTATCATCTGATTGGAACATGATTCACTATTTAAAGCAGTGAAAATATAGATTCAATATCAAAAAAAAGGATAACCGATCCCTCAGATATCCTTTTTCTGTTTAAAGCATTAGCGACGATCAGTCTATTCGCCATATCCTAAATATCCAGCTGCTGCTGCACCGTCATTGCTCCTCAAAGTAAATAGGTCCAAGTGTGAAACATTGCATAGGATTATCGAATACATCAAATTCTGCAGTTATGATCAGTAGTGCTGTTAGTCTATAGAGCACTTGTCTAACTAACATAGTCAAGTACAAGTAGAATTATTACTGTTAATTACCCGTATGGGTAAAAAGATGGGAGTTCTAATTGATTAAATTTGATTAAATCGTCGAGCTTTTCATAAGTATCAACCTTCTTAAGAATCGATAAGGTCGTCAATATGCTAAGTTCATGAAGTATTATTTGTTAGTTATTATTTTATTTCAATTGTCTTGGGCTCATAGCCAAGTTGATATAAGTATAGATTCATTAGAATTACTCATCCGGAATAACCTCTGGGACAAACCTAAAATAGCACAGGACTATGCTGATCAGTATATACAGCTCGCATCAAATCAAGATGATATCGCTATAAAAGCAAGAGGACAGAATTTCAAAGGATTGACACACTATGCCCTGGGCAATTATATTCAAGCTGTCCAATACTACCTTAAATCCTATGAACTAATTAAACAGACTGATGATAAAAGATATGAGGGAATCTTACTCAATAATATCGGTGCTGCTTATCGAGTAAGAGAAAAACCTGATGAAACAGAAATATATTATAAAAAAGCATTAGATGTTTTTAACGAAATAAATGATACGCTTTGGATTGCTAATGTCACCAACAATCTGGCCATAGTACTCAATGCAAAGTTGGAATTTTCTGAAGCTGAGAAATACTTCTTACAGGCACGAGAAAGATATCAGCAATTGCAAGACTCCGCCTCATTGAATACGCTGGCGGTCAATATTGGTTCACTATATACAGATATGGAAGAATGGGATAAGGTTCAAGAAAATATAGATATATTCTTCAGATCCAATCCGCCAGTTAATGACCTATATGTATACGGCAAGCACTTGTTAGCAAGGAAGGCCATGAACAATGGAGCGTATGCAGAGTCCGAAGCCATACTCCAAGAAACTATTAGAATTACTGAAGAAAAAGGGTTGTCCCATGCTGGTTTAAATGCGAAATCCCTTTATTATCAATTGCAAAAACTGGTTGGAAACGATCGAAATACTCTTTTGGCTTATGAAGATTATGTGGCACAAAAGGATAGTATCTTTAGCAAGGAGAAGGATGAACAACTCACCGAAATGCTCGAAAAATATGAGTCGCTCGAGAAAGAGGCAGAAATTGACAAACTTGCTTTAGCAGATGAACTCAATCAGACGCAGATCTCTCGTCAGCGAATGGGTCTATTAGCAGCGTTAAGTGGATTAGGGTTGCTTGGCTTTTTCTTTTATCGCCTAAGACAAAAGAATCAACGAATCCAAAAACAAGACCAGGAAAAAGAAGTATTGCTTAAAGAGATCCATCATCGGGTAAAAAACAACCTTCAGGTCATCTCTTCGCTATTAGGACTTCAAGGTTTATCAATCAAGGATGCTAAAGCTAAGGCCGCTATACAAGAAGGGCGATCTCGAGTACACTCTATGTCGCTTATCCATCAAAGCTTATACAAGAAGGACAATCTGACTGGCATAGAGATGAAGCCTTATCTCGAGAGCCTGATCCATGATCTGATAGACACTTATAATTACCGAGATATATCGATTCAATCTGATATCATTTGTGATGATATTACTCTCGATGTAGAAACCGTGGTGCCTATTGGTTTGATTATCAATGAATTAGTAACTAACAGTGTTAAGTATGCTTTTGAAGATCGAGAAAGAGGAACCATAACTACTACATTAAATAAGGTTGATCAACAATTGAAATTGAGAGTTAAGGATAATGGGATTGGGCTCAATTCGGACCAGTTAAAAGTTAAAGAAGAAACCTTCGGACATAGCTTGATAAGAGCGTTTAGAGATAAGCTGGATGCAGATGTTAATATTTCATCAAATAATGGAACACAGGTGGAATTGATCATTCGTTCATATAAACTGTTGTGATGAATATTAGAGTGCTGATTGTAGAAGATGATCCTATCATAGCGGATTATCTCAGTCAATTACTGATGTCAGAGGAGGTCAAGGTTTTAGGGGTGGCACACACTGGAGAGCGTGCCTTGGATATGCTTAGTACGTTGAGTCCAGATCTATGTATATGTGACATCCATTTAGGGAGTGGGATGTCAGGTTTGGCAGTGGCAGAGGTAATCAGTACTAAGTATAGCTTGCCATATATATTTCTAACCTCATTTGATGATGATGCGACCATAAGCGAAGCCGAGAAACATGGTCCCTATGGATATATAGTTAAGCCTTTTCAGGATAGAACCCTACTGGCAACAATCAGAATAGCTTGGGCAAACTATCAAAAACAACTGGCATCAAAAGGATTAGTCAAGTCAGAAATTGAAGGAAAGATTGAGACTGAGCTCACTGATCAAGAGTATGACATCATTACTCAACTCATCAATGGATTGAGCTACAAGCAGATAGCTGAGAATCAGGTATTATCGACCGATAGTATAAAATACCACGCTGGTAAGATCTATAAGAAGTGTGGCATATCGAGCAGATCAGAACTGCATAGTAGGTTGTTATGATTTTGATCAGCTCCTTGGTAATGGATGTCAATCTGATAACTTAATTCCAACGTCCAATCCACTAAAATTTACCCAAATGGGTAAAGTCTCACTTGCATAAAGGCCTGATCTTCAGGTTATGATTGAGACATTACTTTCTATCCTCCACCAGTCAGACGATATTTTAAATGAACTCAGTATATCAAAATCTCAATTGAGAGAAGTGTCAGAGGATCTCATTGCCATCGACCAGTTGATCACCGAAGCAACTAAACTATAAACAAATTTATGACACCAAAACCACCAATTAGTCGCAGAGAGAAGGAGGTATTACATCTCATCGCCTTCGAGCATTCTACCAAGATGATTGCCGACCAACTCTATATCTCTAAGCATACGGTTGTAAGTCATCGTAAAAATCTCTTAGCAAAGCTTAATGTAAAAAATACAGCGGGCCTGGTTCGTCGAGCCTTTGAGATGGGATTGATGAAGGTAGGGCAGGTGGCGGTGGTCATAGCCTTATTACTATGTATTATTCCAGATGCTCATGGACAAGATGATTTTATCTCGATCTGGAAAACCGACAATTCTGGAGTTACCGGCAATGATGATATCAGAATTCCTGCTACTGGGATTTATGATATTACTTGGCAAGAAATAGGTAACCCAGCTAATCAAGGTGGTCAGTCAAATGTTACTGGAGTACATATACTGAAGTTACCGTCTGTAGGTACCTATCAAATCTCGATATCGAGTGACATTAAGGCGATTAGATTTAATAATGGAGGTGACAAAGAAAAAATCAAATAAGTCGTTCAATGGGGTAAAGCAAGATGGACGAGCTTTGATGGAGCATTCAGTGGATGTAGTAACCTCGTAATTACTGCGCTCGATAAGCCAGACTTAGCTTTGGTGAACACTATGAAAAGTGCCTTTGCCGATGTCTTTGATATCACCTCTGACATTACAGGCTGGGATGTCAGTAGCGTTAGTAATATGCAAGGTATGTTTAATCAGCTCCACCGATTTGATCAAAATATTGGAGGTTGGGATATCACCAATGTGACTAGCATGACCAATATGTTGAATAATGTCACTTTTACTAAGAGAGTTTACGATAATATCATAAGAGGATGGAATGCACAAAGCGTTCAGTATGGGGTTGATGTTGGCGCCAATACTAATCACTTTTGCAATAGTGCTGATGCTCGTGATAGCTTGATCAATGATCACGGTTGGTCATTTACTGGTGATGGCACATCACCTAATTGTGTCCCATTTGTAACGACCTGGCAGACCACTGATCCAGCGCCATCCATTCCAATCAGGATTACGATTCCTACGACTGGGACAGGCTATGATTATGATGTCGATATCGGCAATGATGGTTCTATAGAGGCTTATGGAGTCACAGGAGATTATACGCATGATTTTGCCACAGTTGGGTCCTATGAGATTGCGATTTATGGAGATTTTCCAAGGATCTATGTCAATGACGGACTGCATGCGGATAAGTTGCTTTCTATAGATCAGTGGGGAGATATAGAGTGGCAGTCAATGAAGGGCGCTTTTAAAGGCTGCCAAAATATGGTAGGCAATTATTCGGTCAGACCAGATTTGGAGGATGTAACCGATATGACTGAGATGTTCGCTGGATGTAGTTTGTTTAATCAGGGTTTAGATTCTTGGGAGCTCTTTGGAGTGACACATATGACTGGTATGTTTTCGGGTGCTAGCCTTTTTAATAGAGATTTTTCTTCTTGGGATTTTTCTTCGGTAACTCATATGGCTTTCATGCTGAATGGAGCAACAACATTTGATCAAGATCTATCAGCTTGGGATATCTCATCTGTAGAACATATGGATTACATGTTGGACTTGTCAGGGATTAGCACAACCAATTATGATGCTACACTGATATCATGGTCAGCACAATCTGTACAATCAGGAATAACATTAGGATCCACGGGGTTAGAATATTGTGAAGGTGAACCTTATAGGCAATCTCTGATAGATGATCATGATTGGACGATCAACGGAGATACAAGAGAAGTTGGTTGTTTTAGACCATTCATTACAACTTGGGTTACTGATAATCCTGGAAGTTGTACCACTTGTATCGAGATACCAACGTTTAATGATGCTACCTACAATTATGACATTGATTGGGAGAATGACGGGATTTATGATACTATCGGAGTGACAGGCAGTATATTACATGACTATGGAGTATCCGATACTTTTCAAGTAGCCATTCGAGGTGATTTTCCGATGATCTATTTTAATGACGGAGGAGATGCAGAAAAAATTATTTCTATTGATCAATGGGGTGATATACAGTGGAAAAGTATGTTTAGTGCTTTTAGAGGTTGCATTAATCTTAATGGGCATGCTAATGACACTCCGGATCTCAGCAATGTAACTAGCCTTGCTCACATGTTTTGGAATGCATCCTCATTTAATCAAGATATTGGTGACTGGTTAGTCAATACTATTACATCTATGTCGAATATGTTTCATGGTGCCAGCTCATTTAATCAAGATATCGGAGGCTGGTCGGTAGAAAATGTTACGGATATGATACAAATGTTTGCCTCGGCAACCGTATTTAATCAAGATATCGGAGATTGGGAAGTAATCAATGTTACTTCAATGTCGGGTATGTTTAGAGCTGCTATCTCATTTAATCAAGATATTAGTGGATGGGAGATAGATAGTGTAACTATTATGTCAAGTATGTTCTTTGGAGCCAGTTCATTTAATCAGGATATAGGAGATTGGGATGTTGGAAACATAACCAAAATGAATAACATGTTTCATGATGCCGAATCATTTAATCAAGATATCAGTGGTTGGGATATTTCTAAAGTGACTGACATGGACGATTTCTTAGATAACTCTGGAATGAGCATAAATAATTATGATGCGCTTATAAATGGTTGGGAGGCATCAGGGCTCCACATGGATAATGTCGATCTCGACGCAGATGGGTTGGAGTATTGTACAAGTGGAGCTGCTCGCCAGAGATTAATGGATAATCACGGATGGACATTTGATGATGATGGACCTACTCAAGGAGGGGTAAATGATTGGTTAGGCAATTCAGCGCTAAATTGGAATGATTCTGATACCAATTGGTCCTCGATGACGATTCCGAGCCAATGTCATGATGTAACCTTACCTGTTGGATCGGATATCACCGTTCAATCTGGTCAGAGCGGATATGGCGGCACCTTGGACATAGAGGCTGGAGGAATCTTTGAAGTAGAATTAGGGGCCACACTGGATATATTATTCATTCCTCAGTAGAGTTAAATGAATATGTGTCATGATGGTTAATGACATGCATAATATTGTCAATTCACTATTGCTATAAATTGCCAATAACTGACAGTAGTCTATGAAGTACAAGAAAAAAGTATGGGCCTATTCTTCTTCACATTCACCAATAAGCGCCAAAAATAATCCTTGATGCTCTACCTCAAATCCTGCGTCCAATTCAATCTGATCTCCAGATTGAAATATGACGGCACGGTCACTGCTGATAACTCCGTCTGAGCTAATCAACTCTTGAGCTCGATATATCTCAGAAGATAATGTACCACCTATGTCTCTTATCGATTGGCAGTAGGTCGAGTCATAGCTACTGATAGTGCTAAACATCTGACTTCCCAGACAATAGTTGTCATCTATAGAACCGCTAATCACGATGCTATGATTTAGATCATTGTAGCCAGTACTTGCTTCCCACATGTTTTGATTCGCCAATTGGATTGCATAATCTGGATTGTTATGCAGCGTGGGCTCAGGATCAGGTAGATGTAAGAGTAAAAAGTATCTGCCAGAGGGAATATAGGGAGATAGGCAGAGTTGTTCACTGATCATATGAGTCCCTTCAAACCAATATCTCGGATCAGCCACGAGTGGCGCTAAGTATTCTACTCCTGTCACCGAGTCACGCAACACCAGTTGTGCTCCTCTCGGATTAAAGGGAGCTGCATAGCCCTCATTGAGTAGTTCTAAGTCGATGTCAATCTCTGAACCTACTGTAGCGCTATCGGGAAAGGTTCCCTCGACAAGGCTCAAGCGATAGCCCATCTTCTTTTGTATGTCATCGAGACAGATACCTGTCCAGTCGTTGTTAACATAAGGATTGTTAAACTGCGAGTTGAGATATGAGAAATGAAAACGTCTCATCTCAGTATCGGCACGTCCACCTGCTGAAGCACAATTATCGTCTGGGCCATTGGCAGAGCAGGTCTCGCCACCCATAGGTACAAACTCGCTATCCGTGGCGACATAGGGTTTGAGATTTGTGGTATCATCAGCAGATGATGGCGGTCCATAGTCTGTATAGGTGCCAAAGTCCGTATCGGACGCCAGGAAACAATCATTGTGAAAGCCAATACGAGATTTGTCCGATCCATCATAGGCTTCGGCCAACGTAAGCGCTGCCGAGGTAGTAGGGGAGCCTAGGCCATAGACGTATCGTTGCTTCATCTGCGGATAGCGTACTTGGACGGTGCGCTCTGGAGGCATAGCATCCAATAGGGCTCCAAGGACTTCGTTGCGATCAGTCCAATTGGTATTGGTCAAGATAAATGGGGATAGCGATGCATCTCCAAAATGATCAGTATAGTATTGCTCTCCCCACACTCCGATGAACCCCATCTGTAAGGTGGCAATCACATCTTTATTGGCTTGGAGATAGGGCTTAATTTGGGCGATATGACTCAGTACTCGGGTTTTGTCGGCATCTCCATATGGTGGACATATCCATGAGCCGCAGTCTCCTGTAGGCGGAGTATTAGTATAGGTAAATCGCATGATTAACTTAACTCCAGCAGCTCTTGCCATATCAAAATCAGTCTGTATAAGCGCCAAAAAATGAGACGATATATCCTTATTAATAAAACTGTCCAATACTATGTACCTAAAGGCCAAGGTGGTGTGAATCATATAGTTGGCAGTGGGTGGTGTATAAGGCGTCCTCCTTGACATCAAATCGATGCTATCCAGAGGCACATAATTGCTTGCTTCTGTGATAGTGTAATAATAAAAACCTCGCTCGGGGTTGGGTATGTCTAATGATGATGATACATAATCGACAGTAGTAGTTTGAGAGATTAATGCTGATGCATTACAGATCAACAATATACAGATGAGCAGACTCTTCATATATCCAAATTAAGGTCGATTTTTTTATTCGCAACTCTTATAGCACAGTAGACATTGGACAATATCGATATATAACTCCTTCTTTTTAATAGGTTTTTCCCTAATAGCATGAATTCTTGCATATGCTATCCTAAAACGAAGAAAACACGGATATTATAAGCATACCTTATAGAACTAACTAATCGATATAGATATCAAACACCTCTTAAGAGATCACGGTAGCAAGCGTAGACTTCAATGTACATTTAGCCTTGTTAGTAGGCCAAATGTACAAAAGTCATGTTGGTGCCTAAGTCCACACATCTATTACTCCAGCCATCAAAGCGAAACAAATAACCCAGAATATCGAGTTGAGCAAATTTGTCTTCCAGTGTGCCTTGTGGAACAAACCAAGAGATACAATTACTGGCATTAAAAATGTTAGTCCGATCATAGCTCCATGCAGAGCGCCATGACCAAACGTATTGTGAGAAGCAACAACCAATTCACCTGCGGCAGTCACATCTTTATGGATAAACTGGATTACAATATTGATAAAGAAAGCCATGATAAAGGACAACAAGAATGCCCCGCCATAAACAAGTACTGGGTTATTGGGCTCTAAGTCATCGGATGTTTTGCCCAATGAAGCCCTCCACATGCTGCCAAATAAAGGTCCATAAAATAAAGCGCCTAAGGCATTTGGAATAATAGCCGCCACAGCAATAGCTAAAAAATTAATCGTTGGATCAATCATATTATATTGGTTTAGTAATTAGTAGATACTACAATATTATGGATGAGCTCAGGATATGGACAAACCATTGTTGGCTTTGGGAAGCCTTAGGGGCGTATGGGAAGCTTAGGGTAGTCGATTGATAATCAGTGATCTATCAAAAGAGCGAGATACGGGTATCGATTTATCGATATGCTGTAGTTTGAGGTATAAGGATCTCGCATTTCCTTCAGCATTAGAGATGAATCTTTGATTTACCAAATACGACTTATGCACTCTAATAATCTGTGATAAAATAGAAAGTTCAGCATTCAATTGCTTCATACTGATTCTTAGTAAACGATGGTTCGTTTTTTTTGCCTTATCCAGAAAATAGATGTCACAATAATTGTTACTCGACTGAGCATATAGAAAAGAATCGGGACTTAGTCGTAGTTCCTCTTCTGACTGATAATCTGATCTTATGGTAATGTGAGGTCTTTTTTGTGTTCTATTCTGTTTTATTTGTAAGGGATCATCAATTTGATAATGACGATTATTAATAGATTGTGCTAATTTGAATTGCTTATTAAAAGCTATTTTTTCCGTGATATAGATCATAAATAACATCGGCAAAATGCCTACACAGGTCACGATATAGAGAAAGTATGGAAGACTATGCTGGGGAACTCCATGAGGAATTCCAATTAAAGTATTATAAGCATAGCATAAGACTCCGATAAGGAAATGCACAAGTATAAAGAAGATTACCTCGTTACCTATAGTCCATTTGTCTGAATCAAAGAATCCTTTAAATATACTGGGTAATATAAAGTACATGATCACTAAGGATATCGTAGCTGCCGCTCCAAATCCAATAATATAGCTTATGTTATCAACTGCATGGAGTCCAAATGGTCTAAATATTAGGAGAAAAATAAAACAAATCAAACCAACTGTAAAAGATAATCCCAGCTTAACTCTGTTAGATTCTATCTGAGGGTAAGGTTTATTAATCCACTCTTTTAAGTTTTCTATCATGAGTAAAGAACTACCAGTTACCTTACTATAGGCAATACAATCTTCGAAGGATACTCCCCTCCATGATGTATAGCATTTCGGGCGACAACGCCCTCTGATTCATCGTAATTATTACCACCTGTATTGAGGTTGCGAGCGAATCTTGGGAAGTTACTGCTGGATATCTCAATCCGAATCCTATGTCCCGCCTCAAAGTAATTACTGGTTGACATAGGAGTGAGGTTGAGCTCATAGACCTCTCCATCCTCCATGAAGACCTCTTGCTCATACCCCTCTCGATATCGTGCACGTTGGATGGTCTCATCGAGGTTGTAGGCTGTACCATCTGGGTATACATCTATTAACTTGATCGTATAATCAGTATCCCTTGCATCGCTGGAGACATAGAGCGTGGACTCTATAAACCCGGATACCTCTATACCTGAGTTAAGTGGCTCGGTAGTATATACTAAGATGTCGTTTCGAGTTTCCATGTGCTGTTGGTCATAGGCCCCTCCTTTGACGGCATTGCCCGTACAGCATACATTGCCTCCGTAGGATGGCACTGGATTCATAGGGTCATAGATATAGTTGTCATGCTTGGAGGCCTTGGCAGATGATAGCGTTAGACTGCCATCGCCATAAAGAGAGTTGGCTCCATCCACACTGGATAGATAGTAGGTGACCATCTCAGTCGATGCTGGTGGCCATTCATCAGCAGATTGCCATTCATTGGAACCCATGGTGTAGTATTGGACTCTTGGGGTTTTCTCCTTGAAGTCAGTATCGATCCCTTTGAGCCACATGTCAAACCAATCATAGATCTGCTCGTCATAATTGAGTCGAGCATCACCGATGTTGCGCTCACCAACGATTGTCTCTTCTTTAGCTCGTTTATAGGCACAGTGTAATGTTGGGGCGATCACGAGATACTGATTATCAGCGATGGTTTGATCATCAATATTATTGCGGACATGGTTGAACATTGCCAGATTTGGGCTGATCGATACATCATACCACGAAGTAAACCAAAAGCTCGGCACCCCGAATCCCATATCGTCATGATATAGTCCTCCTTCAAACCATGCAGGATCATTAGGTTTACGGGTGATCATTTTGTCATATACTTCTCTTTTGCCACCGATATTTTGAAGGATGTCAGTGAGCGGCAAGTGGGACAATGCCTCGGACATATCTACCTTTGGATTTTCTGGAGCAAGATCATAGAATCGAGAGATTCTGATTAAGTCTTCCTGAGTGGCCCCAGCGGGGATTCGTGGTTTGAATTTATCGTGCTCTACACCATAGAGCCAAGAGAAAAACAACATCTGCTCGGCACCACCTCGATACCAGTTGCCTTGCTCGTAGTAGTTGCCAACTCGACCCACTCCGGCGCCATAACCTTGTGGCACCATGCATGCATGTGAGGGATGATCAAGAGCTGCTACGGCCATCTGCCATTCTGCTGTGGAGGAGCAACCTAAGGTGCCGATCTTGCCATTGCTCCACGATTGATTCTTAATCCATTCAAAGGCGTCATAACCATCTGTCAGCGGTACACCAAGGATATCCCACTCTCCTTCGGAGAAGTAACGTCCTCGCTCATTCTGTACGACATAGGCGTAACCTCGTTTAACGGCCTCATAAGCTCGCTGCATCGTCCGAGTGCGCATCTCCCCATCTCCCCAACTGTTGAAGTTGTAAGGTGTACGTGAGAAGATCACAGGAACTGGCTCATCAGTCTTGGGGCGATATATATCTGAACATAGCCTGATGCCGTCCCTCATGGGCATCATCACTTTCTGATCTATGGTGGCGATATCTTCGATCTGGCTTATTATATCAGTTTGACCATGGCCAGATATCGCTGTCAAAAAGATTATTGTGACTATCAAAAACAATCGGATTGATGTAGCTATCATGTTATAATTTATTGTTGGAATGATCTAAAATAGGCATTTATCCATCTTCATCTGCATTTCTACATCCTGAACAAAAAGAACATTTATAAATGATCAGTCTATCATTTAGAATCATCTAAGAAATACAAATGATGATTGTTATAAATGTATGATAGAAGAAAGCGGAAATGAAGATCGAATTTGTTGATCCCAATAGCCTCTTTATATCATCGTATATGTGCAAGAACTCTATTGATTCAAAGTGTTAGGTAAGACCAATTGTGGCCACTTAATAACCAATTAGGTTTAGAAAGATCATTCATGGACGTCAAAATTTGACTGTAATAGTCTGATGAACAGATTTTTACGATGATGTCCACATTTTGTCCGCACAGCATTTTCTTTTAAAAGTCAGACTTGTCCTCACCTTGGGGTCATTAGTTCAGTTCAAAATAATAATGATATGCACACAGCGACCTTCTTCCCATCACCGCCTAGAGTCACCAGTCGAGAACGACAAGTTCTTGAGCTACTTTCTAATGGACACTCTTCTACTGAGATTGCTTCAACCCTCTATCTCAGTACACACACTGTCAATGATCATCGCAAGAACCTCAAGTGGAAACTCGATGCTAAAAATGTCGCACAGATGATCCGCAAGGGATTTGAATTACAATTATTGAACACTTCATCTTACTCATCATGAAAAAGTTAAACTTACTTCTAACCACGGTAGTAAACCTAGGTATCGGGATATCAATAGGGTCACCGATACATGGCCAAGTCACGAACGATAATAGATACAATATAGAGTTGAAATCAGTCGGTTCCAATACTGCGCAAATAGTACCGAATTCTGATCTCCCATCTTCTGCTTATAGGGCGCTTTTAAATGGCGTAGAGGATATCTACAGTAATACCACCTTAGACTATAGTTGGGTTATTATATCGGGAGACGATATCTACGCTCCAGACTGCAGCCCCATTGCGATAAGTAATAACAATCTCAAACAAGATGCCATCAGCCAGAGCGTCTATCGTGTCATGGAGATAAGCTTTGATAGTACAGTGGCAGAAGACACGACAATCGTATATAATGCAGAAGAATTTATTACGCTGAACGAAGATTTTGAAGTCGCACCTGGCAGTGTCATAGAAGCTGAAATTAAAAATTGTGAAAAATAATTCGGAGTCATGGGAAATGAAGAGATCACCAAAGCCTCTATCCTAAAATCTAAAGCCAGAATGATAGCGGATCGCAATGAGCAATTTGCCATCATCCAGGAAGAAGTGGATGCCTTGAAAGAATATATTAAAGATGACATCAAGAGTTTGGTTAATAAAATTAGTACTGAACTGGATGAAGAATGAGATTATCATGAATTTGACGGTCGCTTAGATCAATGGAAAATTAGATTCAAGATCTAGCGTATATAGACCAAAAGTCTGATTAACTTAAGTTTTAACCTTTTATTTGTTAAAAATGAAGCATGTCTGGTTTATTATACTCGTACTTACAGCAGGTCAGCTTATATGTCAAGATGTAGATAGCCTGCTTAAGGCCTTACCTCCTGCCAAGGATACGCTAAGGCTTCAAGCCATAGATGAGATCTTGACAATAGTGAGGGGCACAGATAAGGCATTGGCGCAACAACTAATTGATGAAGAGTATGAACTGGCCGCACTGATTAATAATGAAAGGTTCACAGCAGGTGTTCATAACTCAAATGCTATTTTCAAATATTTCCAAAATGATCTTGACAGTGCTATTTATTACTTTGAAAAATCACTTCGCTCCTTTGAGAACTTAGGTTTCAGAGAAAAAGTAGCTTCTCTCAAAAACAACATTGGAATCTTATATGAAACGAAAGGTGATTATGAAAAATCCATTCAGTCCCATTTAGAATCTATAAAGATCAAGGAAGAATTAGGCAATATAAGAGGGGTGGCAGCTTCCAAATATAACATTGGTAATCTTTGGACAGAATTGGGGGACTATAGCCGTGCCAAAGCATTTTATAATGAGGCCTATGTAATATATCAAGAGTTGGCACTTCCAGACGATCTCAATGATGTCATCTTCAATCTCGGTAGTATAGCAACTAACCAAGACAGCTCTCAACTCGCATTATTCTATTACAAGAAGTCACTTGTTCATTTTGAAAAAATAGGTGATCGACATACTGCCATGCTTGCTCTTGGGAATATTGGCCAAGAATATAGCAGAGTCAATAACTTAGATAGTGCACAATACTACTACAATAGGTCTTTAACGATGGCCGAAGAATTCGAGGACTTAGAAGGACAAGCGGCTTTGAGCAGAAGCATAGGAGATTTGTATAGTCGACAGGGTTATCATCAGAGAGCCATAGTACTCTTAAAGAAGTCAGTCGAATTGTTCAAAGCAATAGACTATAAGGATCAACTCGCAGATAGTTATCAATTCCTATATGAAGCGCAAGAAAATGCCGGACAATATGAGGAGGCATATGATAATTTACACAATTATTCTATCCTTAAGGATTCCATCGCATCTAAACAAATGCAGACTGACCTTGTCGAGCTTCAAACAAAGTATGAAACGGAAAAAAAGGAGAAAGAACTTATACGTTATCAAGCCGAAAATGATAGAAAACAGTGGCGAATCAAATTGTTAGCATCTGGCTTGGCTGCACTTATATTGTTATTGGTCATGGGATATTTTACAATGAGAGAGAAAATAAGGCGCAATAAGTTAGAAAAAGAAAAAGTCGCATTGGAATTGAGTCAAGCAGAGCAACAATTAGAATTCAAGAAGAAAGAACTCACAGCTAAGGCCTTACAACTTGCGAAGAAGAATGAATTCTTACAAGAGTTGAAGGCTGAAGTAATAGCACTGCAATCTGCAGTAGGTAGCTCAGTGGGAAAAGCGTCGTCTCGCATCTCAGGTATGATCCAAAGGGATGCTGTTAATGATGATGAATGGGATCAATTTAGCGCAGAATTCACTAGTGTGCATCAGGAATTTTTAGATCGATTAAGAGAGCGATTTGGGGTATTCTCGAAGGGAGAGATGCGCCTCATATATCTCTTGCGTATGAACATGTCTTCCAAGGAGATCGCAAGTCTCCTTCATGTTTCTGGAGATGGTGTACGTAAAGCAAGATATCGTTTGCGCAAGAAGATGGGATTAGATCCTTCTGAAGATTTACAAGGCTTGATCCTAGGGATGTAGCTGGCGATTACTCATTGAGAGACGCAGCAAGGCAGCTATCTCACGCTTTGATTAAGTGTGTTGTAGGTTTTGCCGCAGCACTTCTTTTTATATCAAAGAATGAGATTCCAATGTAATCAAAGATTCTCGGCGATTTGGGTGAATTTTAATCAATTGATAATCAATCACTTACAATTGTGTCCACATTTTGTCCCCCCTCATTTTTCTTAAGTGAGATCATGTATAGCTTATAATTGAGCATCATTAATG
>CAZJHC010000040.1:0-16251 GCA_964545645.1 uncultured Saprospiraceae bacterium | reverse complement strand
TGATCTACAGAGGGGATGCAGCGGTGGTATATCTTCAAGAGTAGGATCTCTTAGAGCATAATAAGACTTGATATGAGGGTTTAATTTTAGAAAAGATTTTTGATGTATAAGCCCCTCTTCCACACAAGATGTATGAACCCTCCACTGATGCGAAGAATCCACATGCAGAACTTGATGATAGGCACATAGATTGGTATTAATCCCAGACCTTGGGATGCTCTGATAATATATGTTAGGACAATGCTTGGAGGCTAATGCTCCCGACGCTGAACATAGTGCTAGTTGATCCATATCCTCCAGGGGCTCTTTAAACCATGAACTGGAGATGGCCAAATGGTCAAACACCTCAAACAGCACCGTACCAGCCGCTGAGGTTCCAATGACATCTTCTCTTCCCTCACCATCAGCATTGCCAACCCACACTCCGACCGTATATTGAGGAGAGAGACCAACGGCCCATGCATCTCGATGTCCATAAGAGGTACCTGTCTTCCATGATATCTTATGCGAGGAATTGAATTGCTCCCAGTCTCCATGTCCATCTGGTCGCTTAAGGGTACCCATGGCTTCCAACATCTTATAGATCGTCCCAGAGTCATAGTATATGTCTTGATTGGAATGCTCTAACCCACCTACCATCGAAGAATAACCTTGTACCAGATCCCACAGAGTTACTTCTGCTCCACCTAGTATCAAGGTTAACCCATAATGATCCGCTGATCGATCAACAGACTCGAAGCCCAACCCTATTAATCTCCTCCTAAACTTATCTACACCATAGTCCTGGAGCAACCGCACAAACGGCACATTAAGAGACATAGACAAGGCAGCAGATGCGGACACCAGTCCCTGATAGGTATCATAATAATTGGTAGGACTAAATCCATTGATGTATGTAGGAATATCCACTAACCAATAATCTGGTGTTATCAGACCATCTTGCATAGCAGCCGCATACAAAATCGGTTTTAGTATACTGCCACTGCTGCGCTTAGCTCTAATCATATCGACCGCATATTCGTCAGTTGATGCAGGTACGTTGGCATTATAGGCGATTATTTTATCCGTCAAGTTATCTTTGACGAGGATAGCGGCATTATGGATGCCATTAGCACTCCATTCATGGTAATGTCTATCAAGCAGGTCATTATTACTTCGTTGGACATGTGTACTAATGTCATATTCTTCCTTACGATATAGATTTCGTTTGACAGCCTGTAGCAAGTGAGGAGCTTGATTGGGCAAGTCATAATATCCAGTACCTAATGGTTCTTCTATTGCTAATTCAAGTTCGATGTCATCTATATATTGATGAAGATGTAGTCTGTGCAGCAAGTTATTCCTCTTGATTAGTAATCGAGGGCGGTTTTTATCTATCCTAATGAGACTAGGTGCATTGGGCAGGACAGCCAGGGTAGCCATCTCGGCCCAGCTCAATTGATAAGGACCTTTGTCAAAGTATCGCCAAGCTGCGGTTTCAAGTCCTACAACGTTGCCCCCAAATGGTGCACGGGAGGCATATATTTTTAATATTTCTTCTTTGCTAAACTGAGCATCAAGGCGTATAGCTCTCAAGGATTCTTTGACTTTGTTGATGATAGACCTTTTCTTACCACCATTGTCCAGTCGCACTATCTGCATTGGAATCGTACTTGCTCCTGAGACGATCCGTCTATAGGTTAGATTTAATCGAATCGCTCTCAATATTGCCAATGGGTCAATGCCTATATGATGGTAAAATCGCTTGTCTTCAAAAGTCGTGATGCACTTGGCAAATTTAGTCGGCACAGAATCCGACAATGGCAATCTCCACTGACCATCTGTCGCAATCTGTGCAGAAAGTAAATTGCCATCAGTATCATAAATAACGGTGCTATAAGGTTGATCCTCAAGGGTCAATGGCCACCATAAAAAACAAGCAATACAAAAGAGTATTGACAAAAGTATAATACGTCTCGACCTTTTGATAGAACTCAATCTAAAGCATCTTTTCTATCCAAGAAAGATACTATACTTATGACTAAACGATCACACTTAAAATGACCAACTAAAGCTCCCCCTCAACCATCGTCCTGGCATAGGTGCTCCAAGGATGTTTTGATAGTCTGTATCCGAGAGGTTAATCACCTGAAGGCCTAATTGAATCTGATCCGATAGATTATACAATACAGAAGCATTCATCAATAAATACGAATCCTCTAAGGAAGCTCCTATTGCTTCAGATATTCTACCATTGCGCTCTTTGTACAATCCTGATAAATGAAAATTAAATGCTTTAGTATAAAAGCTTAACCTATTGGTGATCAGCACCTTAGCTGAGTTTGCCAAATAAACTGAAATAATATCTTGACTACTACTCTGATCAATGAGACTTAGTGAATTAACTAGCTGAAAGCGACCATAAGATCCAGTAGGAATCGACACACTTGACTCTATCTCCATACCAGAAGTGCGAACATCGGCAATGTTGGATGCAAAGAAATAATTTTCTCCAGTTCTCAGACTACCTATGTCGCTTACGCTACCTATGATGGATTCATTAGTAGAGATATAATCTATAAGGTTGGTTGACCATCTCCTGTAAACTGTACCGCTGATAGACCATGAACTACTGACATCATAATCTGCTCCTACCTCTGCGGACCAACTCCGTTCAGATAAAAGATTTGGATTACCCAGACTTCTACCTGGGGTTAGATCCATCAGATTGTTGGACACAAATCTTTCGGTATAATCAGCGGCCCTGATACTTTTACCTGCTGTAGCTCGCAAGGTCAGATCATCTACGTTATATGATAGATTGACACTTGGTAGCCATTCGGTGCCATAATTAGTATCATGATCGATCCTCATATTAGGAATTATATGCCAAGCTCCACGATTGAGCAGATAAGAGACAAACACTCCTACATGTTGGTCATTATGGTCTCCTCTATCATTACTCGAAATAGATCTTGCATCCAACTGTATACCAGTTTTCAAACCATCAGTATCTCCAATAGATCTGAATTGGCTAATCATAACATTTGTAAACTTGGTCGTATGATTATTAGTAGATGGAAAATCTGGAGAAAAGACGAACTCATCCGTAGTGTGCTTATGAGATACATCTATCTGAGTGCTGATACGATCCCCGACTTGACGCAGCATGACATGGTTAAAAACATTGTTGACCGTTTCAACAGATTTATCAAAGGTGCTCGTAGTATAATAATATCTCGCATCAAAATCTCTTAAATCAAAGCTGGTACGAGCACTTAACTGCCAAGTAGGACTTAATCGATACGACAGCCCTATACCTGCAGTTTTGATATCAAAGAATGATCTATAGCTCTCTAACTCAGTATCTGGAATCAAACTTATAGGTTGAATTTCCTCTCCATCCGATTGTCTTATCGATATACCTCCAGTAACCTTAACATCCCCTGATGTCTGAACAAATCCTACATTCATATCCCTTAAGTTGTGCTGTCCAAATCCTATACTCCCCGATATAGATTGATCATCGTCGTGGGTACTATGGAGCTTGGTGATGATATTAATCACACCACCTACCGCATCGGGACCAAATATGGCGGAGGAAGCCCCCCTCAATATTTCGATTCTCTCGATCTCTTCAGTAGCAACAGGAATATTTCCATTGAAATGACCTGTCAATGGATCATTGATTCGCATACCATCTACCAATATTAATACTTGCGTAAAGGTTGACCCCCTCATCAATATATCGGCTTGGGTTCCAAATCCTCCTCTCGATTGTACCTCTATCCCAGCTGCGAGCTGCAATATTTCATCAACAGACGTAGCATTATATGATTCAATTTCTTTGGCATTAATTATTGATATACTTCTCCCAGTCTGTGACACCTTTAGAGGCGCTCTATATGCCGAAACCACGACTGTATCAATAAGTTGACTATATTGACCAGAAAGAATCACGGGAATCGCTAGTATGAACACTAAGACTTTAATCCTCATTTACTTTGTTTAGGGGCGCAAATATAGTTTTACCTTCCACTTTATACAATTACTTAGATCTCTGAAAGTCTCTCCGTACAAATAGTTATGTTGTACCAGGCAATAAGGGAACGAAGAGTTTATAATTGTCTTTTTTATAGTAATGTGGTAGACATCGGAATGAATGAACCTAATAAAGACTCAGAGAAACTTGAGCTATATCGTTTAAAGCTCTATAAATGGGATAAGTATATCGCCTCGATTATACCCTTAATCGTGTTGATCATTGCTGCCTATGAGGTCGAGCAATCATCAATAGTGCTTTGGTCAGGTGCCATCAGTCTGATCTTGATTGGTATCAGTATCAAGATCTTGACTCCAACTAATTTTCAGAAATCCAAATTATTGCACTTTATTAGTGCCTTTGGTATTATTTGTTTTTCATCAATTTGTTTCCCTTTTTTAGAATATGAGTATTTCTTACTGCCACTGACCGTCTTAACCATCCTTTCAACCTACCCGCTTCAAAACGACCGATTTAATGTATACATCGGAGTTCTATGTTTTCTGACAACCGTCGTTTTATACTTTAATGAAATATCACACAAAGAGACTTATCCTCAGTATGACTCTTTCAATTCGATATTTAAACTCTTGATGATTTACATTGGATCCGTAGAAATCGTAATGACCGCTCTAATAGACAGAAAGTATCGTGAGATCATAGAGGAGAGCAGAATCACCCTTGAGAATCAAAAAAATGAACTTCAGAGATATATCGAAAGCAATCTGCAGTTGGAGAACTTTGCTCACTTAGCATCTCATGATTTAAAAACGCCATTGTCTAACATCGTTAAGTTCTCACAGTTACTCAAGATGAAGATTGGCCATAAGTTAGCAGAGGATGAATCTGAACTTTTCGATTTCATTATTGATGGGTCCAAGCGCATGAATAATACTATAGGATCTCTTTTCAAATTTTCGCAAGCATCTAATACTAAGTTGTCTTTGTCCAAATTTGAATTCAATGCCTTTATAGAAGAAATAATAGCTGACCTTGGTCCGAGCATCGAAGAAAAGAAAGCTACCATCAACCTACTTACAGAGCCTGTTGAGATACGGGCTGACAAGCCTTTATTTTTTCAAATATGGTATAACCTAATAATCAATTCGCTCAAGTTTGCTAAGCGTGATGTTCCTCCTGTATTAAATATCTCTGTTGAATCATTACAAAGAGAATGGTTATTTACATTGGAGGACAATGGAATCGGTATTCAGCCAGATTACCTGGAGAGCATTTTTGTGCTTTTCAAGAGATTACATCCTGACTCACACATCGAAGGAACTGGTGCTGGACTGGCCATATGCAAGACAATCATACAGCATCATCAAGGTAGGATATGGGCAGAAAGTAACGGTTCTTCAGGTAGCACCTTTTGTTTGATTTTGCCAAATCAATAGACTAAATCTATGGCTGTACTACTTGAACCATTTTAGCCTTGGTTAGTGCTCTTATATCTTGATCATACATCGCTTCACATAACACTGGAGGAAGCAAGTAGTTACCTTCATAAGAAGCACTCAAAAGAATTCTAAATTCTTTCTTATCCTTTAAATCAAAAAATGTGATGACTCGGTCATCTCTAATGTCTCGATAATCATAGGAATCTTCTTCGAGCACATTGCCCAGATTAGAGACGGTTTGAATCTCCCATCCCGATGGAAAAATCTGCGTCAAAGCCATATTCTTAAGAAGAGCTCCTCGACTCCGTTGGTTGCGGATAGTGACATGTGCTATCATGTCAGTACCTCTTGAGAGTTCAGTGATATTAATAGGAGTCCCATCCAGACTTTCATAACTCACATCGATATCTATATTCTGATTGATTGCTTTTTGATCGGCTACTTTATCATTGCTTTTCTGGCCACTGCTTATGATTTTAACGTATATCGTTTGATCTGAAGAGTTGGTTAGTGATAAAGGACCAGACAAGAATCTTGGATTCAGCTGAACGGATATCGCTGCTTTATCACTTTTGATACTGCGCTCTACTATATCTCCTGCACTGAGCACAAAATCAAGGCCATTGGCACCACTATTCTTCTCCATATAGCGACTTATAGCGAGTAATGCTTGGGCGGTTGACTGTGTACTATACCATTTAGTACTGTTAAGTCTATCGCTGATTCTTTTGATGAGATCTGCTGCGGCAGTACTACGATCGACTTGCATCAAGCAACTTGCTATTATCGACATATCTCTTAGATCAGATCCATATGTCAAGTTGTTAGCCGTATACTGTTCACTTTTGAACGATTCATTTTGCAATAGATCGATCGCTATGTTTTTCTTGCCAGCATATGCGTAAGCAGCTCCGAGCATATACTTGGCAACTGAGGGCATATTGTCAGAGACTCGCAATACATTCATCTGGGCTAGCTGTTCATTGCTGGTAGCTGCTAACACCATGAGACGGTAGGCTTGATCTATAATGTGATACTTATTGTCTTGTTCATTCACTCTGAACGATCTGGCTCGCTTATGCTGATAGGAGGCCCAGCGGGTCAGCGCCTGACTCGGCACAAAGTATCCTTTGGCTTGAACTTCTGCTAAAAAATAACCTGCATAACTGGTACCCCATGAGTCAGATTGATTACCTCCAGGCCAATAGACGAATCCGCCATCGACATGTTGCATCTTCAGAATCCTCCTGATAGCTGTCTTGATGTTGTTGTCGATCTCATCGCTCTTACTGCTACTAAGGTCAATGAGGTCCTTGACATATAACTGTGCGAAGGCCGCCGAAGTGGTCTGTTCTATACAACCATATGGATACTTTATTAAGTAATCAAGTCTACTACTCAGGTTTAAATCCGCAACTCCACTTACTTCTACAATGACCTCGTCGAGATTAGATAATTCGTCAGTGGCAAGATTATGATCCCATACTTGCCCCCCTCCGAGGGCTCGCTGTGTGACAATAGTCTCTATCGGATTAGGATTAATGATATCCAATTCGATCTGTTGATCTACTTTTTTCCCATTGGAGCTGGCTTCAAAACGCAAGGTGCTACCCCCGAGCTGATCCCCTACCTCCAGGTCAAACCGTACTACCTTTTCGCCAGGTCTTTCAAAAGTGACTTTTTTAGACCTACTCTCGAGCCTGACCTTATCGTCAGGAGTAAGAGTCACCATTACCTCCTTGACATCATCTTCCATAGCAAATACTGTTACTGCGACACTGGTCGACTCTGCGGGACTAAGTTTTCGAGGAGTCGTTGGCAGTATCATCAATGGTTGGCGCACTGGAGTAACAGTCTCTTGATGACCATAGCTGTTATCGTTTTTGGCGATAACCATTGTCCTGACCGAACCTACATAATTAGGCATTGTAAAGTCATGACTGGCACGCTGTCCAGGCTCTAGCGTATATGGCCCTGCGGTCAGCACTACCGGTTTAAAGCGTATTGCCTTCTTAGCACCAGACTCAGTCTCGGTATCTCCATCTCCGCCCACACTAATCAGTTGATCTATATCTCCGTTAAATCCTGTAAGCACATCACCATAAACGTCCCATGTCTTAAGATTAAGAGCTTGCTTGGCATAATAAAATCTATGTGGATCGGGAGTAGTAAAATTGGTCAAATCGAGTAAACCTTCATCTACTATGGCGATAGTATAGGACATAGATTGATCTGTCTCCTCTGAAATCTCTACGGTAAACTCTTCTTTGGGAGCTAGCTTATCAGGCATACTAATAACAGGTTGCAGCATAGTCTGAGGATCAGTAATCGTTACTGGGACGACGCCATACATACGGATAGGTAAGTCATTTTGTTTCGTACTATAAGACTGAATCATCGTAGCATGTATGTAGATATTGGGGAGCATGCTCTCATGAGCTTCAATCTCATAAATAGTCTTCAGAGGTTGACCGATGACCCATTCTTGGTGCAATACTCCATGACCGCTCTCCACAGATATTAATATTCTACTACCCTCTTCAGACGGTATCGCTACTTGTATTGTCTCTCCTACCTCATATGATGTTTGACTACTTTCAAAATTGAGTTTTGATAGACTCTGTCGTTCCATATCCTCTGCTGCTGCGCCATAACTGCTGGCATAAAAGAACTCGCCCGTGCAGTGACCAGACTCCAGATCACAGACCCTTATGAGCTTACGTCCATATTCGATATCCTGAAAATCATAGGTAAAATCGTACTTGCCCGTAGCATCGGTTACTGCGGTTTTTTGATAAAACGATTCTGAATGTTCTTCAGAATTAAGCTTATAGATATTATATCTATCTCCTTCATAATACCACCACTGCCATGCGATATCATACAATCCTATAGATATACGTCTATTGCCTGCATTACCACCTTCTTGGTCTACAGCCGCTATTTGAAAAGTCGACTCTTCGCCTATTTGAATTCTCTTACTGCCCCACCTACTCTTAGGTGCATTGACTCCTATATAGTTGCTGAATGGGTTAATCTTCAAACTCGAATGACGCTCAGAATAACTACCTCCAGGTTCAAATACTCGAGTTTTGAGAGCAGCCACAGCCTTACCAGGAAAGACAGTAGGATCTATCTTTAATGTAGCGCTAATAGTGCCTTCCTTTGATAACTGCCCATCCAAGACTTTGGTGATGCCATTGGTGCCTTTTCTGGCTGGATCTATAAAGGAGTAGTCCTCATATCCTGCGAAACCTGTGCTACTATTAGCATAAGTGGCATCCATCACCACATCGAGCGATTCGGCAACAGCACCATGCAACCAAGTCGCATCGACATGAATGTTTCTTTCATTGGGGTTAGGATAGTTCATGACCTCCGACATGTCAACATTAATCTTGAGACGATTGGGCTTGATCGTTTCTAAGCGGATGGTCTTAGAAAAGTTATGCGGACCATATCTCAAGGTTGCGAGGTATCTGCCTGTCAAGTCGGAGGCTTCACTTGGTATTATAAATGAATATATTCCTCCCACTTGAGAAGTATTGAGATCGTTGTAGACTGTTTGTCCTTTGGGGTTGGTAACCTCCAGGGACATAGGGTGTTGATTTCTCGTCATCGAGACATCTCCGTTGATCATGGCATGCACATATATGCTATCACCTGGACGATAGACCCCTCGGTCCGTATAGATAAATAGATTGACCTCTTGGGCCCCATTGACCCCATTGACATCAAATTCGGTTAGTGAATTAGAATTTTGATCATCGAGTTTTAAATATCCGTAGTTCGACCCATCGCTGATAATGCAAAATGAGGCTTCGCCAGATAAACTAATGGTCGCCTGTCCACTTGAGCTTGACTCTATTTCTCCTAACAGTTGTTGTTGATAATCATAAAAAGCTATCAAGGCCTGTGGCACTGGTTCGCCTGTAGAAATGGCAGATACGGCAATATGATAATCTCCAGATTCTGACCCTTTTACAATGGCACCTATATCAGAGCTCAAGATATTGCGCTGTATGAATCGCTCCGGGTTATAATAAGCGTGATGACACGGGTTATCTCGCTCCTGATAGTATCTATAATAATCACCAGCATAATCCATGATACTACTCCCTGCTAGGCGCTCCACTCCAGGGCTTACTGCATCGTCACAATCGGTTATAGCACTACCAGGCTCAAAACCTATGCGTACTTGATACAGAGCTGCTTGATCAGGATTAATATACTCACTGAGATCGATTCCGACCCGAGTCCATTCATTCTTGACAGGAGTGTCGATCTCCACGGTTTTCTGTGCCACAATTCGTCCGACCTGTGATAGATAATACCCCTCCTTGAGGTTATTCTCTTGCAGGTATTGCAGCATATTATCAGCATAAACTTTAAATATTTCAATATAAATATGATTGAGATTAACGGTTTCTATCGGAAATATGACCTTGTCAGAATGAGGCATTATAGTTCCAGAACCAATTGCTCTGACAGCGGGATCTATGAGCTCAAATCTTAATTTGCTAAAGAGGTTCTCTCTATCGAGGTATGTCCCATCGATACTCTTGATCCTATCAGAGACATAAACCGAAAAATCCTCCTTAATTACGGCAGATGGATAGATATAAATGATATTGCCATCGACCTCAGTGCGTAGACCCTCATTAAATTCATTAATTGAAATTAGACCGTTGAGATTTTGCGTTTCTTCCACTGGCCTCGTAAAGGTCAGTTTAATAATTCTTTGAGGGCTTTCGCTAAGGTTGATTTGATCGAGACCAAACTTACTTTTGGCCGCAATTGAGATTACTTCTTTGCCTTTAAAAGCCTTAGCCTCCTTGTCAGCTGACCAATTCAATATTAATTCTGATGTCTGATCTCCTTGTCGTACCTGCTCTATGGTAAATGCGTGTCGACGTCCACGATTAGTATGAGACCAAAAAATGGGTAACGATTTACCATCTTGTGTCGCCCTCAGCATGGATTGCAGTTTATAATCTGCTACATAATCAGAAGATTCTATATATCCCACATAAGAGACCTTTTCTTGTCGATCTTTAACCTCCATCCTTACCCCCTCTGTCCAGATGTTAAGTGCGAGGGGTTTAGTTTGTATTGGAACAGAAATTTGAGAATTCTCTTGATCATTTTGAAGTAATGTATTGAGATCGATCATCAGCTCATAGTGAGTATCATAATCCAATATTCCGTCTGGTACAAAGACAAGCTGAGAGCCCTCCCATCTAAAGTCTCCTGCCACTGCGGGACGCAGCTTAGCACCTTCGATTTTATCTGAGCCCCCCTTGGGCAATAGATCTGATTTAAACCTCAAGATGATTGGGTCTTTGACTGATATCGCCGTGTGTGGATATTCGGTAAGATAGTGCTCTAACTGTTCTGTGGGATCAACTCGTGCCAGCTCACGTTCTGCAGTGTTATTGCAGCCAACATATAACAGCATCGCAACTATGAGGTATAGTATTTTAAGGTAGGTTGATCTCATAGGACTAAGGTAGTAAAATGGAGGTGTATTTTCTGAGAGGATTAAGATGGCATTATTATCTCAATATGATTCATCCATACCTCAAGATCAATCGTAGTGTTCATCAATGTATGACCAATCTTGGGTACCACACTACAATGATCATAGGTCTATATTTCCTGTAAGGCTCTGATCATAATTTCCGACTTATCCATGTAGAGATAATCAGCATAAAATAGCGGGATGTTTATTAGGTATGTCTTTTAGCTTAACAATATCCTCATCCCTTAGGTAATACCTCCTAACCAAATATAGATAATCAAGGTAGTCACCACGAGCCCAATACTCATGGTCTTAGCATACTTCCACTGTTGGATATCTACAGCTCCTACATCCGTAATCGTAAATCTATGAGTCGGCTGATAAATCCTGGATACTCCATACATCACTATTAAGTTAAGAACAAACTCAACACCCCAAATGTGGACAAAATGCATCTGCACCTCCAATACATAATACATCACCACATAAAATATTAATCCAAAGATCAACCCTGCACGAGCCCCGATAGCCGATATCTGTGGAAAGAAGAATCCTGCCATGATTACGGTCGCAATCGGAATAAAGAAAATACCATTGAGCTGCTGTAATAGCTGATAGAGGCCGTCGGGAGCATGCGCAATTAATGGTGCTATGCCAATAGCAAAGATTGCCAATACTAAAGAACACATCCTCCCCATCCATACCAATCTCCTCTCAGATACATCAGGATTGATATAGCGTTGATAAAAATCTATACTAAAAATCGTAGCGGCACTATTGAGTGCACTGTTGAAAGTACTCAGGACGGCGCCTACAACTACAGCAACAAAAAATCCAGTTAACCACAGCGGCAGTACTTTCTTGATCAACAAAGGATAGATAAGATCAGGATTATCATAATGACTATCTCCAAAATAATAGAAGCCAATAATCCCAGGCAAAACAACAATTAATGGCACAAGTATTTTAAGCAAGCCCGTAAAAAGTAAGCCTTTTTGCGCCTCCTTGAGGCTGACCGCCCCGAGGACACGTTGAATAATAGATTGATGCATCGTCCAAAAGTAGAGTTGATTGATGATCAGACCGGTGAATAATACACTAAAGGGCAATATTGCATCTCTGGAGCCTGTACCAATAGATGACTCAGAGGAAATAACATCAAACTTGTCAGGAGCATGATCAAATACCATCTGAAGGCCAGTCAATACGCTCCCACCACCGATGCTGCTAAGAGCAATTACTGGCACCAATAATCCGGCAATCAATAGACCAAATCCATTGATCGTATCTGTCACAGCCACCATCTTGAGGCCGCCAAATATGGCATAGGTCGCCCCTAAGGTACCAATCAACAGTACGGTCACCCAAATGCCTGAAGACTTGGAGATTTGCAACAATTCGGATATGTCAAAGATGCTCTCAATATTGATCGCTCCAGTATATAACACAATAGGCAAAAGTGTAGATGTGAATGAGATAATCAATAAAAAAGCAACTATCGTCCTAAGCATTCCATCAAATCGCTTCTCCAAGAACTGAGGAATCGTTGTCAATCCCATCTTGAGATATCGAGGCACAAAGTAAAGGGCAGCGACAATCAGGGCCAAAGCAGATGTCACCTCCCAAGCGATGATGATGGCCCCATTCTTATAGGCAGAACCATTCATGCCAATGAGATGTTCTGTAGAGATATTAGTCAACAACATGGAGCCTGCAATAACAATCCCTGTTAAACTGCGACCTCCTAAGAAGAATCCGTCCTTACTATCTAATTTGCTCTTGCGCAAGTGCCAAGCGGATATGCCTGCCACCAATCCGGTAAACAACAAAAAGCTCAACAGCTGTATCAACATAACAAGAGTTTAGCCTCAAGATATAAATTGCTCTATGTAGGACGTATACCTCCGCTCAATATCTTGCACAGGTGGTAGAAATACTCCTATGTGCTCTACAACAAAAGAAGCCGCACTATGAGCATATGCCGCAGAAAGAACCAAACTCTCCGTACGCCGATAATGAATAAGAAAACTAATAGCAAAAATATCTCCAGCACCTGTAGGATCAACTTCCTGTACTGGATATACTGGAAATTCTAATTCTGTCTTACCCCTATAAATCTTAGCAGGTAGGGATCCTCGGGTCATCACTACCGTCTCTACCTTTGATCTCATCTGAGACAATAGTAGATCATCTCCACTTATATCATCCTCACTCAAAAATATCATGTCCATACCATCTAAAAGATTCATATCAAGATCCTTAGGAGAGATTAATCCATCATCATTCCATTGCCTTAACCATCCTTGTATAGTGGCCGCTCTAAAAGAATGCGAAAAAGAGCGTACTACCTCGCTGTCTATCTCGTCGGCAATCAAACAAAACTTAACCGTAGGCACGCTCAACCAAGCCTCTGGTATATCTACAGCTCCGATCGTGCTTGCTCGGGCATGCATATGTTGGGTCCGAGCGTCACCCTTATATACGTTCTCAAATACTGTAGTTTGGCGGGCCGCAACTTTCTCTACCTGGACCCCTTTATCATCAAACCGACTCATAAATTTAAAATCATCTCCTACGCTCGTAATTAACCCTGTATCAACACCCAAATGAGCACTCATGAGACTGGCATAAGAAGCCGTTCCTCCTAATAGGTGCCCAGAACTACGTATATCATGACACATATGACCTATACACAGGAGTTCTACAGCCTTATCATTTAATTTATCCATAGATTATAAGTGAGTGGTCACTACAGTACTAAGTACCCTATATCGAGTGCAACGCTTGATCAAAATCCTCTATTAGATCTTGGACATCCTCTATGCCTACCGATACTCTAATGAGCCCATCGGTGATGCCATGCTTCAATCTAATATCTCTATCTACATTGAGGTGTGACATCGAGGCTGGGTGCATGATAAGTGTGTCTACATCACCCATTGTAGGAGCTAAAGTCCCCATGGTTTGTGTATTCATGAATTTTTTGCCAGACTCTACACCTCCTTGTATTTCAAAGCACATCATGCCTCCAAAGTAAGTCATCTGGCGCTTAGCCAATTGATGATGTGGGTGATTGGTTAGGCCCAAATAATTGACACCATCAACCTTCGGATGATCCTGTAAAAACTCAGATAAAGCCTGAGCATTTTCGCTATGTTGCTTCATACGCAGGCTTAGGGTTTTCATGCCCATATTAGTCAACCATGCATCCCAGGCATTGGCATTAGTGCCTAATAACTTCATCGTCGACCATACCCCTTTCTTAGACTCCATACCAGATCCTATGATGATACCTGAGATGCCATTTCCATGGCCATTGAGATACTTGGTGGTACTATGTACGACATAGTCAATCCCATGTGTAAGAGGCCGTTGGATCGCTGGCGTACAAAACGTATTATCAACGACGCTAACCACCTTTAATTCCTTGGCCAATAGAGCCAGTGACTCCAGATCGATACAATCAAGGGCTGGATTGGACGGCGTCTCGAGGTAGATCATTTTTATATTCGAATCTTCAGCTATAGCTTGTCTAATCGATGCCGAATCTGATAAATCTGTCCAAACAACATCGATCCCGTACTTGGGAAAGAAATTACTAATCAATTCTGTTGTTCCTCCGTACAAGTTGGCTTGAGAGAGGATCTTATCTCCTTTCTTCAGACAAGCGAATATCAATGTGCTGATCGCCGACATCCCTGAGGAGGTCATCACACCCCAAGCATCGATATCACTATCATAGGCCTCAAGCATAGCAATCTTGTGAGCGACAGCATCGATCGTAGGATTAGCAAATCGAGCATAGAGATGCGTATCCATCGGAGCCTGAAAAGCAGCAACCCCCTCCTCAACAGACTTGAATGCAAATGACGACGTAGCATGTAAGGGCAATTGATGAGAATCTGTCGTGGCCACTTCTTTGGGATTCTTAACAAATAGAGAATTAAGGCGCATAAGGTTTGAATTGAGATGAAATGTATTGATTAGGACGAAGATGTATAATTATAGATAATCCTCAACACAGTGTAGCATAGAGATTTTCAAATTCTACTATTTTACTATCCAAATTAAGATCATTTTAATCGTGCCCCTATCGCTTCAAGCGTATTGTTTGAGAATGTTCCTTTTTAATCTGCTCATCATCTTACCTGTGATGATGACCGCTCAAGTAGAGATCTGTGATAATGGGATCGATGATGATGGTGATCAATTAATCGATCTTCAAGATGATGAGTGTTTCTGTGAGATACTCGAGCAAGTATCGCTGATTCCTAATGCGTCTTTTGAAGAATTAGACTGTTGTCCTTCTAATCGGAGTGAACTCAATTGTGCGACGGACTGGATACAAGCCTCTCGACCTACGACTGATTTTATCCATAGCTGTGGCTGGGATGGTTGGGAGCAATTTCCTCCACCTATGCCATTTCCTGATGGAGATGGTATCATGGGGTTTAGAGATGGACGAGTACGCAATGGAAATGCTGATTTGCAATGGAAAGAATATGCCGGAGCTTGCCTCATTAATCCCTTACATGAGGGTACCCAATATCGTTTTCAATTTGATGTTGGATTTATCGATTTTACACGATCTCCACCAATAAACATTACCTTTTTTGGCACGACAAATTGTGACTTTCTCCCCTTTGGCGATGATGATTCCGAATTTGGTTGCCCGACCAATGGTCCCAATTGGAAAGAACTTGCCAATGTCAATGTTGCAGCCTATGAAGACGGTGATATGTGGGTAACTGCTACTATCGACATTACTCCTGAGGAAGACATTTATGCTATTGCCATTGGCCCTGCTTGTGATCCGGTGGTCAGCACCGTAAGTATCTACTACTTTTTTGACAATTTGCTGTTATCAGACATTGCGGTTTTTGATTTACAAATCAAAGGCATCTTGCATCCGTGTGATCAAAACTATACCCTATCCGTAATTGACAATCCCAACTTTACATATCAATGGTATAAAGATAGTATCGCTTTGGTTGGAGAGGTATTTTCTGAGCTCACCCAAATTTATGGCACTGGCAACTATCAAGTTAGGGTATTAGGCAATGATGGCTGCCGACTGTCAACAGTATTTAACTATGAGATACCTGTCTTCTCCCAATCCGTCATACAAAACATCTGCGCTGGAGACTCATACGCATTTGGTGATTTAATGTTGACGGATGATGGTATGTATATCGATACCTTTAAAAATGTCAACAACTGTGATAGCATCGTTGTATTGACCTTACGCACCATCGGTACTCGATTTGACACGATTGATGTAACCATTTTTCAAGATCAATCATATAATG
>CAZJHC010000039.1:0-16507 GCA_964545645.1 uncultured Saprospiraceae bacterium | reverse complement strand
ATCTATATGTTTTCGTGCTCTAATTCTCTTGGCATTTTCCCAGGAGAATGTAAGAGCAGAAATAATGACTCCGACCAATACGGCCAAGGCCAAATTGTGCAATAAAACGGTGATCGCAGATACTAATACCATAACGACTACATCTTGGGTCGGCATTTTACCAAATGCCTTCAAACTGGACCACTCAAAGGTTCCAATAGCGACCATAATCATCAATCCAGTCAGAGCTGCCATGGGCAATTGTTCAATAATTGGGGCTCCGTACATGATGAATACCAATAACATCAATGAGGCCACTATACCTGACAATCTGTGTCTTGCTCCAGCGGAGATATTAATTAACGATTGTCCTATCATGGCACATCCCCCCATTCCTGAGAAAAAACCAGTAACAAAATTTGCCAACCCTTGGGCTAAACATTCACGATTTCCATTACCACGACTCTCAGTAATCTCGTCAATAAGATTGAGAGTTAACAGGCTTTCTATAAGACCAACTCCAGCTATAATCAAAGAATATGGCATAATTACAGACAATGTTGTCATATCCAATGGCAATGCTGGTATATGAAATGGTGGAAACCCTCCATTGATCGATGCTATGTCTCCTACGGTCTTGGTATCAATCCCCAGACCTATCACGATCAATGAAATGGTCAATATCGCTGCAAGGGAAGCTGGTATAGCTTTAGTGAGTTTAGGCAATAGCCATATAATGGCCATAGTCAGGACGACCAGCCCAGCCATAATGTATAATGTCGGCCCCATCATCCATGCCAGTGCGCCTGTGTTATCAGCTATCTTGAATTGATCCAATTGAGCTAAGAATATGACTATAGCCAGACCATTGACAAATCCAAACATCACCGGGTGCGGAACCAGTCTGATGAACTTGCCTAATTTAAATATACCTGCCAACATCTGTATCACTCCAGCAAGTATCACTGCCGCAAATATATACTCCACACCATGGCTCTTAGCTAATGCGACTATTACTACTGCCACGGCTCCTGTCGCACCAGATATCATACCTGGTCTTCCTCCAAAAATGGATGTTATCAACCCAACTGAAAATGCTGCATAGAGACCTGTCAATGGAGATAGACCCGCAATTAATGCAAATGCAATAGCCTCAGGAACCAATGCTAATGCTACAGTTAAACCAGATAGAATCTCATTTTTGTAATTGACGCCAGTAGAAGGAGTGAAAAATCGGAGTATACCTGACATGTTTTAGGATAATTTGACGCAAAAATAGACTAACTTAAGTTAAATGAAATATAATTTTGACAATGCTACACAAATGGCGTCTTTTTGATATTTTATTTCGTCATTTATGATATTGTAAGAATAATACACTTTTAAAGTTTTGAATCATATGACATTTTTCTTTAATGCATCATGAATTATCTTATACTCTTCAGTGACAGTTCCTCTACTTATAGATAAAAATAATATACATTTTATAACTATACAGTTTCTACCTCGGAGGCATTATAGATAGTAGATTTACGTCAGGTAAGCTGAGAATGATAAGAAAACTACAAATATCTATCATACTGCTGTGTACATGTATGTGTCTGTGTGCACAGGAGAGTATTAGTATCGATGATGTGGATCCAAGTGATATTGACTTCACTGAGCGTATTATTGATATAGTTCTTAATCCAATTGATTTTACAGGACTAACAACATTTGAAGAGAGAGTTGCAAAAGTAGAAGCAACTTGTGCCGCCAATAGTTATCGAACTGGGACTAAAGTCAGCTTTGATGTAAGCAACTGTGCAGGCCCGATATTACTAAGCCCATATATCAATCGCTCTCTATTACCAGACCCAACGGTCCCTACAGGTGATGAAATACTCCTTACTTGGCCTTACAAGTTTCAATTCAATATTGAAGGCAGATACTTTGTCCATTGTGGGACTCAGTTTAAATCAATCGCTACCTGTGTAGATATCAGAACCCCCGAAGCTATTCCTGACTTATCCTGGTGGAGTATGATTATACTCTTGTTAGCCATGGGCACTATCGCAACCATTAAGATTAGAGGTTTAATCTACACCCCACAGTTGATAGCCTCGACATATAATAATTAACATCCTTCCTCTCTACCTATTGGCCAGCTAAGAATAAGTGACATTTCAATAAAGTGTCCTAGCAACTATCATTAATAATATCCTCGGTCTATAAACTACAAAAGGAAGTCTAACGTCTGTTAAACTTCCTTTTGTATAGTCTTGTGACCGGTCTGGGGCTCGAACCCAGGACCCACGCCTTAAAAGGGCGTTGCTCTACCAACTGAGCTAACCGGTCAGCCTTATATTATTATCCATTTTCTTCAAAATGGAGCGCAAAGATATTTCTTTATAATTCAAATATTCAAATTAGTTGAAGCCTTATTTTTCAAATACTGAAAATATTTCTTCCTACGGTGCCGGATTGGGTATAGATTCATGCACTTCGTTGATTTCCTTAATACACTCTTTACTAAGTTTGATGTCAATACTTGCGATATTCTCTTTTAGTTGTGCCATAGTTGTTGCTCCGACAATATTGGCTGTTAAAAACTCTTGTTGGTTGACCCAAGCCAATGCCATTTGTGCAGGAGACATCTCATACTTCTCTGCTATCTGGATATACTGGGCTGTAGCATCATAGCATTGTTGACTCTTGTATCGATTCATTCTTTCAAATTGATTAATTCTATCCTGGGGCTTATCCATGCCCTTATGATACTTGCCGCTAAGGAATCCAAATGCCATGGGAGAATAGGCTAATAATCCAACTTTCTCCCTGACGGACATCTCGGCAAGACCTACTTCGTAGGCTCTATTGAGCAGGTTATATGGATTTTGAACCGTCATAACCCGAGGCAGTCCATGTACAGCATGCCACTTGAGATATTCCATAAGACCCCACGGAGTCTCATTGGAGATACCTATATGTCTGATCTTGCCTGCATCCACATGTGTCTGTAGTGCCATGAGCAGTTCATGTATATTGCTCTCCCAATCATCGGACTTGTGATATCCTCTGACACCAAAATAATTGGTTTTCCTGGCGGGCCAGTGTATCTGATACAGATCGATATAATCTGTTTGTAATCGCTTCAAACTACCTTCTATAGCCTCTCCTATGGACTGAGGAGAATAATCCTGCGTATCTCTGATATGCTTAGTATATGGCCCAGGGCCCGCTATCTTAGTCGCCAATATAAAGTCATCTCGTCGTCCTCTGTTATTGATCCAAGTGCCAATATACTCCTCGGTTTTGCCTTGAGTAGCTGGATTGGCTGGCACGGCGTACAACTCTGCGGTATCAATAAAATTAACGCCTTGTGCTAGGGCATAATCCAACTGCTCATGTGCTTCGGCTTCAGTATTTTGCTGTCCCCAGGTCATCGTACCCAGACATATGGTACTAACATCAAGATCAGTAGTCCCTAATTTTCTATATTCCATCTATCAATTATTTAGATCACACAAAAAAGCTATTAACAATTTATCAAACAAACAAAAAGGCTATGGATCGTGTCAATTTTTAAATATTAAGCGTTCTAAGAACTAAGAATTACGAAAGGTCAATGAAAAAAGTTTATTTCATATTATCCTTGATACTAATCGTCACCTCAAATGGCTTGGGACAATCTGCTGATAGACCAAAGGTAGGGTTGGTACTCAGTGGGGGTAGTGCGCATGGTCTTAGTCACATAGGCGTCATCAGGTATCTTGAGGATCAGGGTATTCCGATCGATTACGTTACAGGCACGAGTATGGGTGCAGTAGTGGGGGGATTATATGCTATAGGCTACAACTCTGAAGAAATAGAGAGTATAGCCAGAGGGGTAGATTGGGATAATGTCTTGTCCAATTATACAAGACTTAATGAAGTAGCACCATCCGAAAAAAGATATCACAACAGATTTGCCCTAAATTTTTTCATCCAAGATGGAGAGATTAATCTCCCGAGAGGATTTATCAATAGTCAAAAATTGGACTTGCTCATCAGTAGACTCTATAGTGGTGCTAACTTCATGGATGATTTTGACGATCTTCCAAGGCCATTTAGATGCATGGCTGTTAACATCGAAAACGGTGCCATCAAAGAATTCGACAAAGGATACTTAGGACAAGCCGTCCGAGCAAGTATGGCGATCCCCAGCGTATTCAGCCCTGTCGAAATAGATGGACAGCTATATGTGGATGGTGGCCTCATCAGAAACCTCCCTGCTGAGGAAAATATAGCTCTTGGCGCTGACATACTGATAGGTGTCTATGTCGGTGGCGTACTTGAAGATAAAAATGAACTAAAATCCCTGCTTGATGTGCTCTCGCAGTCTGCTTTTATGATGGGCATATTGGATAGCAAAGAACAGAGAAAATACTTAGATGTACTAGTAGAGCCAGATGTTAAGGACCAACGATCTTTTGCCTTTAAGGAACTAGACTACTTTATCCAAGAAGGCTATAAAGCGGCCACCTTGCATGAGGATGCCATTACTGCAATAAAGGCCAAAATAGGAATCAATGACTACGAACCCATCTCGAGGCTATTGACTCCTACCGCTCTCAAATTATCGGACATCAACTTCCCGATGACCTCTACGCCATTTGATCAATTGGCACGATTCAAATTTGGTAATATCAGGCCTACCATTTATCGTATCGATGATATCGAAGCAGCCATAGATAGAATATATGGAACCAAGCACTTCGAAAATATTTCCTATAACATGGATCTATCTGATAATGGTAGAAAGAAAATGTCCATACTTGCGAAACCCAAAAAAGGTGCTGAACTATATGCTAATCTCAATTTTTTTAAATCATCAGGAGCTGGGCTAATCCTACATTCAGAGTTAAGAAATGTACTCTCTAAACCGTCAGTCCTCAGCGCAACAGCAAGGATATCGGATAGACTGGCTGCTAATATCAACTACTATTACAGATTGGGTCAGAAAAAAGACTTTTTATTCACTTTTAATGCGGCGATGATCGGTCAAGATTTTTATCTATATCGAGATAATGTCCTCTTAGAAGATTATATCAGCAAAGAAGCATTGGTAAATATTGGTGTAGCCCAAGAGCCCAACAACTCTCTATGGTATGGAATACGAACAGGCATTCAGCAACTTGGTCTAAAAACGACAAGGTCGATATCAGATGGCTTACAAGATTATGATAGAACTAATTTTCAAATAAAATCTTATATCTCCTATAACTCTCTTGATCAACCAGAATTTGCCAATCAGGGATTCTTGCTAGCTCTTGAGGCACGGCACCAAGTCTTATTATCTCAAAATATAAATGGTGGAGAGAATATATTAGAATATATCCCGATTGATAAGGATTACACGATAATCACGGCTACAGCCAAGGCAGTTTATACTCCATTGCCAAGGTTTACGACCAATCTTTCCCTACAACTTGGTTGGAAGTCTGCTCAGTCACTTTTGGACAACTATAGAATAGGTGGAATCGAATCTCGCAAAAATATCAGTTTGCCATTTATAGGATTAAACACTGATCAATTTCACTTTGAGTCATTAGTAAAAGCTGGTTTGGACCTTAGAGTGACGATACTCCCCAGCCTCTATATAAGCATACTCGCAGACCATATAAGAGGAGACCGCACATTCATATACTCTGAAGATCTATCTAACATTAACAATCAGTCACTATGGGGATACGGAGCTAAGTTATCACTTGATACTCCTCTAGGCCCAGTACAATTCGCACATGGCAAAAACACGCTGACCAATGACTGGAATACTAATATTTCTCTTGGTTACACCTTCTTTTAGTCCTTGATAGAATAATGAGTATCAGCCATATATTGATAGGTAGCTATGTTAGTTAAATACTCCATAGGGCCAGCTCCTTCTCTTAGAGTTTTGGCACTGTATAGGAAGAATTGCTTGATATCATCCACATCTTTATCACTTAGCCTATCTCCAAAATTGGGCATTCCATTTTTTGCCAATAGTCCTTCTTTTAAGATACCAGCATAATTATCAAATACGGCATCTGAAGAACGAGTCAAATCGGGCAAGGCTCCACATCCCGCTCCAAACTGATCTCCATGACATGCGACACAATACTCGACATACAATGTCAATCCATGACCTATATCTATAGGTGATCCCGTAGGATCGAGCTGCGACAAGCCTGCTATTTCGGTTTGAGGATAATCAGGATAGATCCCTTGACCACCTAACTTGAATGTGTACACCTTCGCAGGATACACTCGCTCAGTATACTTGCGAGAGAGCCCTACGACCCCGCCCCAGCCTACTGGTATGGTTATGAATTGTTCTCCATCAACCATATATGTCACTGGTGGTGCTAATATGCCTGTCTTTAGATCTGTCTCCCAGAGGATAGAACCATTCTCATCATCATAAGCTCTGAATTTTCCGGTAGCTTCCCCTTGCAGGACTAATCCACCTGCTGTGGACGTCACTCCACCGTTCCAATGCGTTAATGGCATATCTACTCCCCATACTTCTTTCTGATTGATAGGATCCCAAGCCTTAAGGCGACCTGTTGGCACCAATGGATTGGGCATGTCCGCATCTGCCACCAGAGGACGATACAATTGATGTGAGAAAGACACATTCCATCCCGTCCCTGAGGCCGCTCCTCCATCTGATTCGTTATAAGCGAATTTTTCATTTTTGGTATATATGACACTTGATGCATGAGATGGTATATAGACGTAGCCAGTCTTTGAACTATAGGACATAGGCTGCCAATTATGGCCTCCATAGGCCCCAGGTGCAATAGCATAATTTTGTCCATCTCTATATCGTGCTCTTTCTGATTCAATGGGTCTGCCCTCTGCAGTCATGCCGGTTGCCCAATTGAGCTGAGTAAAAGGCTCCGCAGAAATGTAGCTACCATCAGTACGATCTATCACATAAAAGAAGCCATTCTTAGGGGCTTGCATGACGACCTTTCTATCTGCTCCATCGATATTGAGATCTGCCAAGATCATCGGCTGCGTCGAGGTGTAGTCCCATGTATCTCCTGGAGTGGTCTGATAGTGCCATTTATAGGATCCATTATCGGCATCAACGGCAACTATACTACTTAAAAACAGGTTGTCTCCTCCTTGTGGACTACGGATATCTTGATCCCAAGGAGAACCATTACCTACACCTATGAGTATTTGATTAAATTCTTGATCATAGACGATAGCATCCCAGGCTGTGCCGCCGCCGCCCATGGTCCACCATTGCCCATTCCATGTTTTGGCAGCCTCTTCGAGTATTGGATTCTCAAAGTCTTTACTCGGATCTCCTGGCACTGTATAAAATCTCCAAGATAGATCACCAGTACTAACATCATAAGCTGACACATATCCACGAGCATTATACTCTGCTCCTCCATTGCCTATGATTACATTGCCCTTAGCGACTCGGGGAGCGCCAGTGATAGTGTAATTTTCTCCTTCTGGCACGGTCATCACCTCCCAATTGGGCTCACCAGTAGCAGCATCTAGAGAAATCAATCTACCATCAATAACTGCCACAAATACATCTCCGTAATGTAAAGCAACACCTCTATTCACAACATCACAGCATGCTTTTTCTCCCATAGCAGGATCGACTTCAGGATCATATGTCCAAATTAGTGAACCTTTGCGAGCATCAATTGCATAAACCTTACTCCATGCTCCAGTGACATACATGATCCCGTCAACTACGATCGTCGAGGCCTCCAGTCCCCTCATAAAACCGAGATCCAATGACCATACTAAGTCAAGGTCTCCTACATTACCTTTGTTAATCTGAGTTAGAGGACTATATCGATCTTCACTATGTGTCAATCCATGATTCAGCCAATCTTTGCCATTGTTACTGCTGGCCTGTACTGCCGGATCTATACCGGTAGTTACCGACGCTATATGTTCGACTGTTCCTGGTTCGTAGGTGGTTTGGCAACTTATCAAATAGAAACAGACACCGAGTAAAATAATGATAGCGTTTTTCATAAAAATGTATTTGAATTGCACCAATTTACAAACAAAATATCGCCTCTATAGACCTTGTCAGTTCCTAAAATTTGCACTAATTGGTTTTTAAGTATAACATTTTGCAAAAATATAGATGGACAATATATCTCAGGAGCAGAGTTTGATGTACAGGTGCCTATCAACTTTCATTACAACGGAGTAGAGCCAACCACTGCTTTAGTAAGCATATATATGATCAAGAGAACGTACAAAAGATCTCAGGGCTGCAACTTTGAGGATAAACTAAACATTGTCAACTCATGGGTGAGTCTCTATCGTGGAGATTTGATGCTTGATAGATTGGCAACAGCAATCGCTGGCCCTGGAGTCTGTACAGTCAGCATAAAGGCTCAAGATGACCCAATAGAAACTACTAGTCAGATCAGAGCAGAACCAATGAATACAGATTAGGTACGATATTTGATCATATTAATAAAATACTTAATATGAGAACTGCATTACTGATATTATCGACCCTAATTATTATTGCTACATCATGCAAATCTCCACAGTCCCTCTATAGTGGAAATGTAGGCGACTGGGAAATGACAGGTGAATCGGAGTGGAGCTTCAGTGCTCATGAGATCATCGGAGAATCCAATGGAAAGATGGGGTTCTTAAAGACATCAAAAATCTATAATGACTTTGAGCTCAGTTTAGAGTTTATGCCTGATGCGACTATCAACTCAGGGATATTCATCAAATGTCAAAATGAAAACATCAACCCTGACGACTGCTATGAAATCAATATCTGGGATAGTAATCCCAAAATGGAAAATCGCTCTGGCTCAATAGTTAGGAGAGTACCAGCAAATCACGAAGTGCTTACTACTAACAAATGGAATACAATGACCATAAAAAGCAAGAATGGCAAAATCATTGCCAAGGTAAATGGTAAAAAAACGGCCACGCTATCCAACGATAACTGGCCCGCAGGCCCAATAGCCCTACAAGCTGGCGAAACGGGAACGATAAAATTTAAAAATATAGCTATCAAAGAATTATAGTACTGCTACTATCCCAAAAGCAGAAAGGCAAGTTCGATTGAACTTGCCTTTTTTGTTTTGTACAAAAGATGTTAATGAAGTAGTGATCAGTGACCATCTACCGTACCACTCGAACTCTTACTGATGTCCTTGTTGGTTGGATTGCCATAGTACTCTATATCTGCACTACTACTCGCTGAGGCTTTTAAGTCACCACTGACATGGATTGATATATCTGCACTACTGCTTGCCTTAAGATCTGCATCACCTACTTTGAGTCTCTTGCCTTCAAAATCTGCACTACTGCTCGCTCTGACTTTAGCTTTATCTGCAGTACCTTTTATATAGAGATCTCCACTACTGCTTATAGAAGCATCTAATCTTCTGACGTCTACTTCTACCGTCATATCGCCACTGCTGCTCACAGATATCTCGAGCTCATCACTTTCAATGATATGGTCAGCAACAAGATCAGCACTCGCTCCTACGCTTAAGTAATCCAACTCATCTTTGTAGGTTATGGTTGCCTTCACTTTCTTTTTCTTGCTCCATCCGAGATTCCAATTGTTCTTTGATTTCATACCTACCTTGAGGATGCCGCCACTGACTTCAGTCTTAACGTCATCGAGATCGTAGTTTTCTACTTCGATAAGGACATGATTTCTATTACCTTTTATAAGTTGTGCATCTACGCTCGCAGATACTGACACCCCATGAAAAGAGTCAAAAGTACGTTCCTCACTATCCTGTGCGATCATAGCGATAGAACCCAATAATAGTATTGCTGTAATAATGATTTGATTCATGATAGATTTTATTTTTTATCAAAGGACTAAGATTCAACAGTAAGGGTTGCATCAGGTCGATGAAATTATCTGTTTATTCGACGGAATCAATTTTTAGCCCTCTGAATCAATTGCAACCTGTAGTCAGTGCATCAAATATCACTCCTGCTCCAACATGAAACCCAGTATCAAGTGTAATGCCACCTAGTGCATTATAGCTTATCTCCGACATACCCGATATCTCATTCGAGGCATTAATCATTCCATTAGTCTTGACGATATGATTCTCATTGTTAAAATTAATCGGTTGAGGGAAGAGCAAATCTGCAGTGAGGCAAGAGTTAAGTTCATAAGCCCCAATATCAATACGACCATTCGCAATCCTATCCTGACCGTCGAAACCTTGAGCAAAAACACTTGTAAAGGCCGAGTTAAGCCCATTATTTACCGCAACAGAATTAAGCGAAGGTCGATACAAATCAGCTGTAACATCAACAAAATCAGGATCTATATCAATAAAGTTCGCTATGCCAGTTACATTGGCATTAATATCATCCACGATTGAATAATGAATCCTGACATCCACATTGTCGGTGGTACTTGAGATTACTAAATCGGCAATTCCTCCACCAAAATTTCCAGAAAAGATATTATTGTATAGATTCATATCTAAAGATTCATTAGGGGCGACTTCATTGTAGATAATCGAAGGATGTCTATTGCTATAAAAGGTATTGTTATAGATCTCAGGAGCATTATTAGTCTTGACGATGTAATTGTATATGGCGGAGCCTGCCGTAGGAGAAAAGTTCCTTTTGAACACATTGTTATATATTTTCAGAGGACTATTGCTATTAGAACAATCATTGAATATGGCCCCTCCTCCCAGCTGAGCGCTATTACTTTCAAAAAAACAATTTCTTATAGTGGCAGAAGTATTTTTATTATAAACTCCTCCTCCCTGTGTTCCAGGTGATGATGATGACCCTGAGGCACCGTTACTTTTAATTATGAGTCCATCGATTATCGTATTGGATGTAATGCTCCCATTCTGCGAATCACCATCAAGATATAGTATATGAGATACTAAAAAATTTCCTCTAAGATCTGTCTCATTGGTCACCCAATTACGACTCTCTCTAGTAAATTCGGATCCACCGAATCCACCATATAAGCGTACATCGTCTGTAATGTAGAATGTTCGGCCTTCAATGTCGCTTATCCCATCATTGTCAATAACATAAGTCTCAACAGGGATATAAATACCATCTGCAATCCAGATATCATATGTCAGAATATCACAAGCATTAGACACATTGAGGGCATCCTGCAGGTCCACAAAAGCTGTAGACCAATTCAATCCATCGTCTGAGGGATCATCAGTATCATTAGCATCTACGTGGAGTACCGATTGTGTAGGACATATAAATGGGGGGCTAGTGATACAGATTTCAAAATATTGATCACCAGTTATATCTACTTCAGCATTAATCACCCTTATATAATATGTATCACCTGCATTGGTTATAAAGGATCTGCGACCAATAATACAATTGGTCAATCTATTACCAGCATTATCAACTAATTGCCATTCTGGATCAAAATCTTCGATCCCGTTAATATCAATAGTTGTATGATTCCTTGTCGCAACAAATTTGAGCCAAACATCAGGATTGGTTGTGCGGCATTGAATATCTCCTAATTCTGCTACAGTACTCGCTGATGCTGTGTAAGTGGTTAATGTATCCCGCAAACAACCGGCTTCAGACACCACAACTGATAGGGCATTGGCCTTATCATCATAAGTAGGACCAGATTGATAATTAGGCAATACCAATAATTGAAACTGCCCTCCTACTCCAACATTAAAAGATTTGACTAAGACCGTATATGTACCCTTATTAATATCAAGTCCAGAAATCACAGACCCTTTGCCGTCACCTGTAGTTCCGCTATCATCATCAACCGCTACTATATTACCAGCAGCGTCGTACAACTCTAAAATGGTATCAAAAGTTCGTAAACTATTATCTGTAGATATCAGTATCTGAGCTCGCTGAGTTAGCTCAAATTTATAGTATACTTCTTGCATGGGGTAACTAATAGCATTTTTGACAAGATCTCCTGTAGAACTGGTCCGAGTACGTAGTCTTGATGAATTCACATGAAATTTGGGTATTGGCAAAGCAGAAAATGACCCAAAATCCAATGGAGTGGATGAGGTGCCAGCATGGTATCTCCATGCTAACTCATACCCAAACGAACTAAGATTTCCTTGTACATAGTGAATGCTCGACGCATCGCCATGGGCATTTACATCAGCTAAATTAGGTGCAATCAATAAATCATCTGTACTAAAGAAATCATCGCCATCGTCAAAGTCATATCCTTCACACTCATCGCCAGAGTCATTTTCCCACACATCATAACTGAGATCTATAAACCCGTCATCATCCTCCTCAAACAATAATTGATCATATAACCAGGTCGTATTATCGTTATCATCAGCCTCACAGAATGGCCCATTACCGCTATACCTTGTGCAATCTGAGCTTACAGGATTTAGATTCGTCGCAGAACCATTTGTGTCTTTGGCGGCTTTAATCCTCAACTCCCATTCTTCGATGAGTTCCCCAGGCGTATTTTCTCCACAAAAATTCTGAATAAATAGCTGGTAGTTATATTTGTCTCCATTGAGGACTTGAGAGCTACCTATGACAGTTACCATTATCGTAATCATCATAGACATGGCTACTCTTAGCAGATGTCTCTCAAAAGTCCTTCTCCCCTTATGAGATCTATTATACTTGGCTCCTAAACAATATCTATCGGCAGAGCTGAAACTAACATCTATTATATCCTTCAAAAAAACAGTGATTTTATTCATCATTTTCAATTTGTTAGTTCTTAATAAATAGTGATGATTCGATGACTACTTATCAGTATTAGTTAATACAATAGCCTCCAGTCGGGCTAAGCGATTCTCTAAATTTCTATTCTTAGTTCTGAGTTCTTCGTTATCAGCTCTGAGGTGTTCATTAATGGCTGATGTAGACTTTTCCTGCTTTGATAGGTTATTCACGGTTTGTTGTAAGAGCTCTATTTGATGTTCAAGATGAGCCATCTTGGACAGGTTAGCTTTTTGTCTATCATCATGAAAACTCGATGTGAATACTGGAGCCTTAAATACATTTCCATTGGCATCAACCAGGAGCTGTGCACCTCCTGCTCCGCTCTCTGGTATAGACCTAAATCTTATGGTTCCCTCTACGTCCAAACGGGCCGTAGGTGAAGACACTCCGATACCTACCCTAACCGTATCTACCCCTGTACCGCCTATCACTGCACAGTTATCACAACCCACTATTGCATTGTATCCAATGGCGATAGATTTATTAAGTGCATTAGAACTACTATTCGCTCTATTACCCAGATGGGTGTTTTGAAATCCAGTTTTATTAACACTTCCTGCTTCTCTACCTATAAATGTATTTCCACCTCCAGTTTCATTAATATTTCCGGCAGCTTGACCTAAGAAGGTATTTTCAGAACCCGAGCTTACGGGCCCAGCAAAACTGCCGATAATCGTATTAAAATGAGCCGCATCATTATCTCTACCAGCATTAGAACCCACTAAGACATTCTGAGTACCGGTTTTATTATGGCCTCCAGCATTGGAACCAAAAAATGAATTGTCTGTACCTATAGAATCTAAAGAGCCAGCACTAGCTCCAAAGAATGAATTATTATCTCCATCACTATGATCAACGCCTGAACGATATCCAAAAAAAGAGTTCTGATGGCCAGACACATTAGAAAAGCCAGCAACTCTCCCGAAAAAAGAGTTCTCATTGCCATCAACATTCATACGACCAGCACTAGCTCCATAAAATGAATTGGCCCGTCCAGTCACATTATCATATCCTGCGAAGCGTCCAAAAAACGCATTGAGTCCACCGCTTACGTTATTCCTGCCTGCATTCGAACCAACAAAAGTGTTTAAATTAAATACATCATCATTCAATCCAGCGTTGGCTCCTATATATATTGAAGAGTCGCCTACTGCGTTGATGATATTGACCTTGCCTACGATGCGAGTATTGCCTTCTATATCTAACTTTTCTTGAGGTGTAGTAGTCCCGATCCCAACATTAACAGCATCAACTCCCGTACCTCCAATGACTGCACAGTTATGGCAGGCTACTTCTGCCTTATATCCTATAGCAATGGAGCGGTCCAAGGAGTCTAACGTTCGAGCTCTGTATCCGAGTAAAGTTGATCTTGTATTATTATGACCCAAGCCTGTACGTGCACCAAAAAAGGAATTTTCGATACCGGTGGAATTCGACGAGCCTGCAATCAACCCAAAAAAAGAATTAGACCTCCCTTCGGTATTAGATTGCCCTGCGCTTGGTCCAAAAAAAGAATTTTCATTTCCCTGAGTATTAGATTCACCAGTATACTCTCCAAAAAAGGCATTATTACTTCCCTCGGTATTCGAAAGACCTGCACTTGCACCGAAAAAAGAATTAAGCTCTCCTGTGGTATTGGACGTTCCTGCATGGTATCCAAAAAAAGAATTTTCAAAACCCTGGGTATTCGAAAAACCAGCATCTATTCCAAAAAATGAATTATGATAACCGAAAGAATTGGATTTTCCTGCATTAGCCCCGACGAAAGTATTAAAGTTAAAACCATCGTCATTCGCACCAGCATTAGCACCGATGAAGATAGATGAGTCACCTATGGCGTTAATTAGATTCACCTTGCCGGTGATGCGGGCGTCCCCCTCAACATCGAGATGTGGGGTTTGGGCGGAGATAGATACCCCATAGCTCATCATTATCATAACCGACATGGCTACCCTTAGCAACTGCCTTTCAAAAGCAACCCTCACCATACCTGCTGTATTCTTAACATCAAGCTTTCGCTTGATATTCTTGCGGTGAGAGTTGATAGTCTCTGTACTGACGTATAACTCTGAGGCGATCTGCTTGGTGCTATACTCATAGGCGATGAGATGCAATACTTCTCGTTCTCTGGGGGTGATGGGAGTATGATATTGAAAATGACGCATGATAATATATTATGAATAGTGATATAAATAGCCGATGTAAAGATCATTCAACTCAGAGGGTGCTTGTGTCACCCAATGATGTGACAAGGTTATAGAGCTAACATCAATTGATATTCAATGGGCTAAAGCCTATTGGAGTGAGCATATATTTAAGCAGAGAGAATATCAGGGAAGGACATAAACAAACTATCTGCGAAGCGAGACATTTAAGATAACCTTCGCACCGGTAGCCCAGTCTATCTGAAACCTCGCTACGATCCTCTCGGCACTCATTTTCATATTGGAGAGACCGAGGCCCGATGACTTGATTTGATCAGGATTAACAGTACCATCATCACTGATGTTGAGGAAAAGCTCTGCAGATGTAGACTTAAGGTTTACATCGAGATGACCACCATTACTATGCTTAACGGCATTATTGACAGCCTCCTTGAATATGAGATATACCTTCTGTCGCACATCTGGAGCGATCTTGAGACCAGTATCGCTATTAGATTTATCAAAGTCGTATCTCAGCGTAGGGTCGTCAACATCAAGTACATCAGAGAGGTAATCCTCCATACGATCATGAGGCTCTCCATATTGTCCTTGCGGGCATCGATGGCCCACACCGTATCTCTCATGCGCCCCATGGCCTCTCTGCTCAAGCGACTTAACTTGTCAAACTTAGTACAGATCCATATTCGTCCTAATGGATCATGACCCAACGCTAATATTTCATATCTGGGTATCAGACCATCAGATGTAGTTATGTTAAAATTCTGGATGTCGTAGCCATCATATATATTCAATCTATCAGAAGTAACTATCCATGTATATCCCTTTTCATCCTCAAGCAAGTAATTGTTAGCTTACTGCACATCAAAGCTGAGGCCCTCTTGTTCTGATAGGTAAGTCAAGCCAATAGTTTGACTTAAGAGCACCTGGGCCATAAGTATTATACAAGCGACTAAAGCGAACTTCATTTCCATAGTTACTCTATTTATCGTAGGGGCGCTTTTAATTCAACTTTAAACCCATCGGTATGATCTATGTCAACGGATCCTTGGATTCTTTCTGCCCTCATCTTCATATTGGACATACCCAATCCAGAGGAGCTCATGTGATCTTTATGAATCCTACCGTCGTCCTTTATACGCAGTGATATGCTCGACTGCGAATGTCTTAGATCTATATACAGGTGACTACCATTACTGTGCTTGACGGCATTGTTGACGGCCTCTTTGAATATGAGATATACATTCTGTCGCACATCTGGAGCGATCTTGAGACTAGTATCTCTATTAGATTTATCAAAGACGTACCTCAGCTTAGGATCGTCAACATCAAGTACATCAGAGAGGTAATCCTCCATACGATCGATGAGGCTCTCCATATTGTCCTTGCGGGCATCGATGGCCCACACCGTATCTCGCATGCGCCCCATAGCCTCTCGGCTCAGTCGACTCAACTTGTCAAACTTAGCAATGTTCTCTGGAGGAGCATCAAGACCCAGCACCTCTGACTGCATAGCCACAGCTGTGAGGAGACTGCCTACATCGTCATGTAGGTCACTGGATATCTTAGTCCGTAGACGTTGATACTTCATCAGCTGATGGATCCGATATCGATAATATCCATAGGCGGTCATAAGACATAAC
>CAZJHC010000038.1:12591-16524 GCA_964545645.1 uncultured Saprospiraceae bacterium | reverse complement strand
GTTCATCGCCAGGGCAGCCAGTCCCTGCTGCACCCGCTCATAGCTTGGATTTTGTGAAAGCTTAAAGAACGGGCGCGTGCTCCAGGGGCTGAGGTCCGGGTCATCGTCGATGGGCAGTGTCTCGTAAATATGTTCCAGGAAATCCGTCTGCGATTTCTGTATCAGCTTGTCGTGAAACAACCAGTGCAGCCACAGGGTTCTCAGGGCCAGCGAAAGATCCGGCTCTCCCAGTTTGTCCATATTCCCCAGGATCAGTTCTTCCTGATCCGGGGTACCAAATTCCATCCACAACCTCCAAAGCTCCTAGTTGATCTTCATCGAGACTTATAGAACTGACTACTTCTCCAGTCGTTGGATTTATAAAGTATGCCTCATTGTATCCATCGCCCATAGTAGCCAGAGCGATATTGGAAATAGGATCAAATTCCATATCTATATAATAATCGGAATCCGCATCATCATTGATGATGGTAATAGCTCCAGTGACTATATCAACCGAATAGTAGTTATCATTGTCATCAAATCCATACATGACTCCAGAACTGGTGGCCCCAACATCATCACAGTCAAATAAGGTAGAACTAATAGTCACATCATCTTCGTCGAGATAATCACAATTATCATAGATGTTCACGTCATACACTGAAGACTCACTATTAGCTTTAACAAAATTATCCACGGGGCCATCACCTCCTCGAGGTCTTCCAAAATTAAAATCATCCGGATCTAATTCTGCCATGCCAGTCTTACCATCCAACTCTAGAGTAATGACGCTACCTGGCACACTTATTATCGGTGCTAATGTGTCAAGTATGGTCACATTGGCCGTACAAGTAGATTGATTACCAAAGGCATCTGTAGCTCTCATAGTTATTACCTGAGAGCTTTCGATATCATCACAACTTAATCGTACGAAATCGAAGTCTTCTATATTATACCCCACTACGATACTGCTTATACCCTCAAAATATCCCTGCCGTACAGTATCTATCTCTCCAACATAATTTATTGGGGCTGAGGCAATAATGTCTCCTCCATTATTTTTAAGCAATACTTCTTCAATCTCTTGGTTCTGAGCTATAGACTCCGTCCACCAAACCCGCTCTTGTGTCGGATCTATATCAATGCTATATTCTTTTTCTGACTGTATTATTTCACCAATCGGATATAGATGCTGCACAGATCCATTATCAAGTGATATTTTGTTAAGCCATGCATAGCTATGATGTGCATTTTTTAATTCGTCTTTGGAGAACTCGTCAAAAATACTACCCTCTCCAAACTCTGTATCTACATAGTAAATATATCCATCATGCACTACGATATCCCCGATGGCACCAACCTCAGCGGACCCATTAGATTTAAAGATTTCCTGAGGAATATTATCAACTTCTGATTGCTTGATTAAACTTGCACTGCCAAATCCAGTTGAGCCATCGCCGTCGACCCTATATATAGTTGTTCGATCAGGACTACTCAGATTATAACTATCATCCTCAGTTAGCACAAAATATATATCGTCATTAAGAGCATCATAAAATATATCGGTGATAACCTCATAATTAAATTGAGATTGAGAAACTATATGTTGATAAAATACTTGGACCTCTTGTTGATCTTTAGTATCTCCGACAAAAATCGTTGCCACATCCCCCTGATTATTAGAATATGCCGCCCCAGAGACGAAGTATCGTTGATTAGCAAGATCTAATTCTATTTGAACTTGATGCTCGTCTATATCATAGTCATCGTCGAGTACATTTGATTTAGACAGATATGTATATGGCACTATATCATCATCGGGCGCATTATCCTTTTGACTTACTTTTGAACCTGTTTGATCGAATTCGATTAAGTCATTAGCAAAGAGAGGTATAACAAAGATTCCTTCCCGGAAATTTTCATCATCTTCTGAAGCATATACATAAGCCATCTTTTGAGAGTAGTCTATATGCATATCGCTATATATATTTAGATCAAAATCTACGCCTCCTCCAAAGAAAGGGAAACCTTCTCCATTTTGTTGAGATGCTTCTCTTTTATCACCAAATGTTATATCCGTATAACCAGCATAGTAAGACCTATCTGACAAATAGTAAAACTCTGATCGATATAGATCGGCCTTCTTTTCTATACGCTCTTCTCTTGGATCAAAGAATCGATCATTAATATTCCTACTGGATTCGTCAAATGTTAGTGATACAAAAGAGCAGTTATCTGTAGTGCCATTATCTACATCATATGTATGTACATAAGCAAATCCATCCTCATCAACATATGCCGTTATATTGCCAATGCAATTCATACTTGGAGGAGTATTGTCAACTATCGTCACTGGAATCATACAGACTGATTGATTACCTGAGTTATCGGTAGCCGTAACTGTCACCACAGACCCAGTCACTGATCTTGGATCGAGGATGATCCCAGTATAATTGTCAAAGGTGTAGCTGGCACCTACTGTAGTGATTGCTCCATTGATTTTATTTATTTGAACTATCTCCCCATCACTGGTTACACCATAAAGTTCATTACCGATCCCTATCTCAAGACCTGTGATATTGATATTGGATTGATAGTTAAAATCAACAATTCTGTCTGCTTCACCAGTTATTGGATCGATCGTATTAATTCCACTACTCGTGGCACCATAGAAAACGCCGTCAGAAGGACTATAAGCAAGCCCCCTAAATGATCCGTATTGGTCACCATTGACATTATTATTATCAACGAGCCTTACAACTACTTTAATATCTATCGAGATTAAATAGTTATCTCCATCATTATCATATCTCGCTACGCCAAAGTACTTACCATCTTTATACGCCATTCCTTGGAATCCCGAATATTGCTCATTCAACATAGTAATACGAGCACCAACCGTATCTCCAGTATGTATATTAAAGAATTGATAAGCATAATCATCACAATCTGGATGCCCCCCAGAACAATACTTCAATATGCCGATACTATCAGTTGGCAGACCATTATGTACGATCTCAGTTATTCTCGTAGTAAATGAATCATTGATAAGTGTAGCAAACCCAGTCTCATAATTGACACGATAATATGCCCCATCATTATCATTAACATAGAAATCATAATTCATCGGGTCCTCACAGCTAAACTCTGTCTTATCGATAGTCAATGCTGCAAGGCCTACACAGTTGTCGCCAGGAAATCCATCCAGTACATCATCTTGTACTATTGTCGCTGTACCATCAGGCCCGAGAGTAATGAGAAGAGAGTCAACACAAGGTAATACAGGAGGTGTATTGTCTACTACATTTAGGACATATCTAAATGTATCAGTATTGTTATCATCATCTGATATAAGTATGGTTACATCATTCTCCCCTAGAGGCAAGTCTGCCTCCCAGAACCATATCTGATTGAAGAAATCAAATTGTGGTGGTGCGGCTACTTGATTATTGTCCTCATCAAATATCTCTATTGTAGAATCAAACTGATCAAGAGGCCCGCTACAAGCATCAGAACCAATAGGGAATGCTATTACCTCTGTCTTAAAGCAAGAAGTGCTATTGACACCAACAGTCTTGTCAGCATAACTATTTATTATAGACGGAGCTATCGTGTCTAATACTGTTATGTTAATCGTACAACTGTCAACATTGTTATAAATATCTGTGAATATTACTTTCAGTGGAATTGGCGCCGATCGGTCATCACATATGTAAGTCCTTTTATCGACTAACTCAATACTAGCTATACCGCAGCTATCAAATGACGAGCCAATGATAGCTATACTATCAGCAGCTGTAAGATCGTATAGTCCCTGACTATCGAGATGAACGTCAATATCTTGACATAACGGTGTAGGAGGAAGTGTATCTAATACACGGACTATGCCAGTGGTCTGACTACTATTGCCAGAGCCATCCGTCACTGTCATCGTCACAGTTACTCCCGACA
>CAZJHC010000038.1:0-12491 GCA_964545645.1 uncultured Saprospiraceae bacterium | reverse complement strand
ATATGACACTCTCGTCAAAGCTAGCCATACCCGAGGCATCTAAATAGAGGCTATCAGTACTCGCCAAAGTCAATGCTGGTACGATCGTATCCATTACATGGACCGTACTCGTTGTTTGACTACTATTGCCAGAGCCATCCGTCACTGTCATCGTCACAGTTACTCCCGACATAGATATATCAGCGCACCTGAACGTATCTTGGCTCAGATCGATAGTGGCAATACCACAGATATCTACACTCGCACTATCTAAGTAGCTCGAGTCAATCACAAACATGCCCGCCGCATCAAGATATATCGTCGTATCTCCAAAAGCCAAGGCTGTCGGCGATATCGTATCTAATACTACTATATTGAGGCTATCCGAAGCCACATTGAGTGAGCTATCCTGGATCATTATCGTCACTACTGTAGTGCCTGTATCAGCACACATAAACATCGTCTGACTAATCGTCGTATCCATCACACCACAGGCATCCATACTACTCATTATCACACTCGTATCAAACACCGCTGCTCCCATAGCATCCAGATATAATGTATCTGAATCTGGAAGTGTATAGGTCGGCGCTAGCGTGTCCAACACCGTAATAGTGACCATCGCACTGTCTCGATTGCCATGAGCATCTTCGATAGCGACCTCCACTTGTACAGGAGCATTCAATTCTGAACAATCAAAGAGCATCTGGCTGACAGATGTATCTACCACACCGCAGGCATCTTCAGTTAGCAATATGACACTCTCGTCAAAGCTAGCCATACCCGAGGCATCTAAATAGAGGCTATCAGTACTCGCCAAGGTAAGTTCTGGTGCAATGGTATCTACAACATTAACTGTGCTTAAAGCTTGGCTACTATTGCCAAAATTATCCGTCACGGTCATAGTGACCGGCACTCCTCCAATAACAATATCACTACAACGGAAGGTATCCTGACTGATAGCGATAGTAGATAATCCACAAATATCCATACTCGCACTATCTAGATAACTAGAATCAATTACAAACAAACCCGCCGCATCAAGATATATCGTCGTATCCGCATAAGCCAAGGCTGTAGGCGATATTGTATCAGTTACGGTTATATCTACAATACATGTATCTGTATTCCCTTGCCAATCGGTAACGGTATATATCACACTAGTTATAGGGATGTCGCTACATTTAAAAGTATCTATATTAATATCTCCTGTTAAACTACCATCGAATAGGACATTGTCAGAGCTCCCACCTTCTATCGAGGTAATATTGATAGGAATAATAGACGTTCCATTTAAAGGATATACAAAAAGACCAGCTGCATCTAAAAACACTTCATCTGCCTGACATACCGCTGATGGGTTAATAGTATCTATCACATTCACTATTACACTACAAAAATCTTTATTGCCAGCAAAATCTGTTGCAACCAAGGTAAACACGACAATAGTATCCTCCAATCCTACAATTTGAATAGAGTCAGGAGAAGTGCTAAAGGATAATGCACCACAGACATCCATACTGCCATTATCTAAGTCACTTGGTATAGGTATAGATACCCAACCACTAGGACTAACAAAGGCATCATATGTTTCATCATCTATACAGATTGCTGTAGGTGACGTTGTGTCGCTACTCGCTGGTATAACTTCGACATAAAACCTTACAGTGTCAAACTGTATAGCGCTATTATTAGCTGCGAATCTGAATAGTCTTATGTCACCAGTATTAATGGTAGCTATTTCATCAAATTCGGTTCCATTAATATCAGGAAATATTCCCTGAAGATCTATTATGGAGAAGGAGTTATTACTGGTACAGCCTGATCCAACGATAGAATCAATCGATAATAATATCTGGACATCTTCTTGCCCACTATCATCACAATCCACAATTCTTAGTGTATCTATTGCTAATGACATCGTTGGATAATCGGTAAATTCTACCATACATGGCATCAAAGCCAGGTTTAATGCTTCTAGATCATCATCATTGAGTTCATATTCAATTAAATCATCATATGAACAATTTTCAAAAGCATTTTTATCTAGAGAAAAAGCTAGAAAAGGTACCACAATGAGAATTGTGGTAATAGAAGTTACAAGAGACTTCATTACAGTCAAATTTATTAATTAGTTGATGCAAGAAATGTGGGAGAGCGGTGGTTGATGCTTTCTTAATTCCTTGGATGAATCGGAGCAATGATATAAAGATCTTTTGTTATAGAAAAGTATTTACTCAATTTTAACTACAGATGATTTATCATTAAGACACTAAAGGAACAACGTTGGCATCATTTATCAAATGGAATGTGATTAGCGTTAATTTGCCTTTTTTGATCTACTAAAACGCAAATAATAATTGCTTTAAACATTTTATCCTGGTTATAATTTATATTCTTTTATATAAAAAAATTATGAAAGAAGCAGTAATAGTATCAACGGCACGCACCCCAATTGGGCGAGCCTATAAAGGTGCGTTTAACGACACATACGCACCCACCCTATCAGGAAAGGTCGTCGAAGAAGCCGTAGCTAAGGCTAAAATAGATCCAGCAGAAGTTGATGATTGCATCATGGGCTGTGCTATGCAGCAAGGAACTCAAAGTCCCAATATCGGCAGATTAACCGCTCTGTCAGGTGGTCTGCCAGTATCTGTGCCCGGTATGAGTATCGATCGACAATGCTCCAGTGGACTGATGGCAGTCGCTACAGCTGCTAAACAAATAGTCATAGACCAACAACAAGTGGTTATCGGCGGGGGGATAGAATCAATCAGTCTTGTGCAAAATCAAAATATGAACACTCACAAGATGTTTGACAAAAATCTCATAGCCAAGCACAAAGACATATATATGCCTATGCTCCAAACTGCTGAGATCGTGGCAAAACGATACAATGTGACCAGAGATGCCCAAGATGAATACGGGTATCAAAGTCAAATGAGAACTGCTGCAGCTCAAGCAGCAGGTAAATTTGATGATGAGATAGTGCCTATTACTACGACCAAGATGATTAAAGACAAAGTCACAGGCGAGATAACTCGTCAAGAGGTCACCTTGACTAAAGACGAAGGAAACAGGCCAAGCACCACCTTAGAAGGACTCCAAGGTCTAAGATTGGTTAATGAAGGAGGCACTATTACTGCGGGCAATGCAAGCCAATTGTCTGATGGAGCTTCTATCAATGTATTGATGGAAAGAAAACTGGCGGAGCATCGGGGATTAGAACCTCTGGGTGCCTATAGAGGCATGGCCGTTGCAGGATGCCAACCTGACGAAATGGGTATAGGTCCTATCTATGCAGTTCCCAAACTTCTTAAAAACTTTGGATTAAAGATCAGCGATATAGGACTGTGGGAACTTAATGAAGCCTTTGCAGTACAAGTATTGTATTGTAGGGACAAATTGGGGATACCAAATGAACTCCTTAATGTCAATGGCGGTGCTATATCTATAGGACACCCCTATGGCATGACTGGTGCTAGGATGGTTGGTCATTCACTCATAGAAGGAAAGAGAAGAGGCGCTAAATATGTCGTTGTTACAATGTGTGTCGGAGGAGGCATCGGTGCCGCAGGATTGTTTGAAGTGTTTTAAACGGATCGTATAATCTAAACAAACCTTGATAAGGAAGATTAAAGCAAAAAAGGTCTGGTTCATACTTGAATCGGACCTTTTTATTAGAACAAGAAATCCTTAGTATAATTTTTACAACACCTATAATTATCTCTTTTTTGATGCAAAACAACGAGTCATTGTCAATCACATGAGCCACATGGTATAGACTCAAATCTCAGCCCTATGGTGACAGTGAACATATACTGAATGTAGGCCCGAGAATATGAACATGGCTTCAGTGCGGAGAATTCTTACTCTTATTAATCAATACAATCAAAAATTTTCATAGAGCTACGATTCTGACCTCTTGTGCCTAAGTGTACTTGCTAAATATAAGATTAGAGCCAATTTATTTCTAAACTCTCATCACTCAGCCCCATATATTTGGATTTTACGAGAATCCATAAACATGATATAAAATGTACGCTGATCTACAAATTAAAAGAACTATATACGATACAGAAGAGCACCACATGCTACGAGAGACGGTTCAAGAATACGTTAAGCAACATGTTTTACCTTATAGAGAAGAATGGGAAGAAAACTCCTGTTGTAGTCGAGAGGCTTGGCTCAAAGCTGGAGAATTAGGACTTCTCAATCTAAGCATCTCCGATCAATATGGTGGTGGAGGCCTTGATTTTTCATTCAGTGCCTTGTTGATTGAGGAAATGTCCAAAATGGGTCCTGACTCTCCAGGGATATCAATGCATAGCGATATAGTCGCACCTTACATAGAACAGTATGGTACTGAAGAGTTGAAGATGCACTATCTACCCAAAATGGCATCGGGAGAACTCATAGGATCTTTGGGGATGACAGAACCCAGTACTGGTAGTGATCTACAAGCGATTAAAACTAATGCCGTTGACAAAGGAGATCACTGGCTCTTGAACGGTTCGAAAACGTTCATCACCATAGGATATTCCTCAGATTTCACACTCGTAGCCTGTAAGACTCGGCCAGGAACCGAACAGGAAGCTGTGAGCCTGCTCATAGTAGATGCGGATCTTGAAGGGTTTTCTAAAGGCAAGCCATTTAAGAAATTAGGCCTTAAGACAAGTGACACTTGCGAACTATTCTTTGAGGATGTCAAAGTCCCTAAGGATCGATTATTGGGTCAAGAAGGAATGGGGTTCATCATGATGATGACAGAGTTGCCAAGAGAGCGATTAACAATAGCACTACAAGCTATAGGATCAGCGGAAGGCGCCATAGAAGAGGTAATCAACTATACCTCAGAGAGGAAGGCATTTAAACAACCTATTGCTGGTTTTCAAAACACACAGTTTAAGGTAACAGAGGCAGCAATGAAGTTGCAATTGAATCAATGCTATGTCGATAAATGCACAGAATTACTTCAAGAGCATAAACTAACGGCCGAACAAGCCTCTATAGCCAAATGTATGTCTACTGATATGCAATTCGAGGTATTGGATCAATGCTTACAATTGCATGGTGGTTATGGCTACATATGGGAATACCAAATCTGTCGAATGTTCGCTGACAGTAGGGTCTCACGTATCTATGGGGGGACCAATGAAATCATGAAAGTAATGATCTCACGTAAGTTATTTAACAGTTACTTCGCTGAGATGAAGGCAAAGAGAAAAGCTAAGAAAATGGCCCTTAACAACTAAGTCAATGATTTACAAAGGCGAGGAGTTATTTAAATTGTTGTCCGTGTCAGTAGACTCTGATAAGGCTCAGTTTCCACCTAAGGTTTTTGAGCTACTTAAAGGAGAATTCATAGAATATGTGGAAGGTAAGTCAATAAAAATGAGGTACCCAATCCAGACCAAATTTGACAATCCATTTCATATCACCTTTGGCGGCACCTTAGGTATGTATTTTGACATGACTTTTGGACCATTTTCTGGATTGGTTACTCAAGCCGCCACTACGAGCTTAGATCTTAATATTTGTTTTCTTAAGACATTATCCATTGCTGATGAATATGTTTATATCAATGCACATGTCGTCAGTCAGTCCAAGCAATTTTTAACCCTGAGAGCTGATGCCTATAAAGGGGATAATATATTAGTTGGTACTGCTACAAGTCGTATGATGATTTTTAATCCTAACAGGATTAAGAGATAGATATATGCTCCAACATATTGCATCAAAAATATCCCGACATTCAATAGCCAAATAAATTATGAGTAGAATATTATTCGTACGACATGGACAGGCTTCGTTTATGAAAAGCGACTATGACAAGCTGTCCCCTATCGGCCATAGCCAAGCCTCACAATTGGGTGCTTTTTTTCGGGATAAAGGAATAGAGCTGCATCAAGTCTATACAGGTGAGCTCGTACGTCAACAGGAGACTGCTCAAGGTTGTTTGGCCGAGATGACCTCCGACGTAAGCATCTTGGCTGATCAAGGATATAATGAGCACGAAGGTCCTGGAATCGTCAAAGGCTTTTATCCTGAGAAGTTTCATATGAACAAGGAGCTCGATCCTAAGCATTTTGAAAAATATCGTCGAGAGTTTTATGGCACCTATTTTAAGCTAGCCATACCGTGGGTCAAAGGAGAACTTGACCCAGAAAAGGTAGAATCCATAGAAAGCTGGGCGACCTTTAGAAAAAGATTCAGGACCGCATTTTACAATACTCTAGAGCAATGTCCCTCAGGGTCGAACATCGCTATTTTTACCTCTGGTGGCCCTGTAGGTGCCGCAGTTGGTGAGGTTTTAAAATTAACTGATGAACAGACCATTGCATTAGGGTGGCAAGTCAAAAATGCTTCATTCTCGGAATTCTTATATTCCAAAGGCAAGATATCGATGGTCAGCTTTAATGAGACTCCTCACCTTCGCACCACTGATCTCCAGACATTAGTTTAACAGGATCAAAGGAGTAAATCATACTCCCCAGACTCTCTACTATGTACTAAATCAGTTCAATTATAACAAAAGAAACCCTAACTGACTCAATCCCCGTCTTCTGTCCATCTTGGTTTTATGTCGGCGCTTATTAACAGGCACATCAGTGCTATTGTCTGAAGGCCTGAGTTCAGCAATATCTGACTGCCATTTGCTTATATCCTCAGAGATACTATCCCAGATCAAGTCTAACTCAGATTGATGATCGAAGACTATCTTGGATAATTCTTTATGGTATACTCCTCTATTCCGCTTTTTCTTGGTTAATGGGGTGGCTGGCTCCGCATGCTCCGATTTTTGAATCCGAGCCTTCTCAATGATAGCCAATTCCTCTATGCTCAGCTTCTCATCGAATGCTCGTCGTAAAGGCGTTAACACAGGTCTCATTTCTTTGTCAAAATAGATTTTTCTGACCTCCAAAAAATCTTTATTTTTTGCTTCTTGCTCAGACCTATTAGCTACTCTTTTTTCCTCTTTAATCTGTTGCCACTTAATGATTTGATCCTCTGTCAGGATAGAATCGACTCTATTATTAAATCCTACAATACGCTTTCTCCCCCCTTCTCTTGAGTGTACCTTTTGTTGATGCTTCATCCTATGCTCGTAAGCCATGTCCCAGATCGCTTCCTCTTGTTGTTCGGAGAGTTCTAATACCTCACTATGTGACAGAATGCCACGATCTTTTTGCGCTTTGATATTACTTGACAAATGCAAGGCCAATAAGACTAAGATTCCTGATTTGATATAAGTCATTGTAGATTATTTGATTACTACTTTGACTTTGATTGCAGCCTTTAGTTTAATGCTGATATCCTAAGATTATCATAAAAAGCATTATCACCTTACTCAGCTCTGACAACCTCAAAATATGCTGTCTGACTATTAAAAGCAGAAAATACCCCGAGTGCATTTTGAATATTTGAGGGAGGTTCATTGAGATCACGAGAATCCTGAGCTCGATTATCATAAAGGTCTGCATACTCATCATTGATATGATATACCCGAACAGAATATTGCCCAAAAGACACCAACGAGCCTGCCAAAAAGGTGAGTTCAGTCTCATCTGTAGGCTCTGAGACAAATCTAAATTGCTCCAACGCATCAATGACTTGTTGTGGAAATATTGGGTCTATTTCTTCTCTGACACTTTCGACAACCATAAAATACAAATCTGATTCTGGATTGTCCCAAGTGGCTTGGATACTCGAGTTCCTCAAAAAATTCCCAATGGCTTCGACGATTGCATCTCTGCCTTGTAAGAATGGAATGGTAGGAACCTTGATCGAATCTTGAGATAACTCTAATCCAACTGTAGGTGATGGCACTTGGGTGGTTGCCGTGGCGGTTATACCATCACTGCTTACTTCTAAATCAAGAACATCATTGGTATTAATAACGAGGTCGTCACCAGGATAATGGTAGTAGCCATCTGATCCTGACGCTATCAATCTGTAGCTTTGGCCATCTTTGAAGAGTTGTACATCGGCATCATTAATAGGAATTGAGGTATCTTCTTCTTCGGTCAATGGGAAGGTGCTCTTGATTCGAATATCATCAACTGGTTCTCCAGCGAATAAAAATGCCTCAACCACAAACTGATTGGCTGCAACAGTATTGAGGTTTTCATCCTCGCAGGATGAAAACACCGTGGTGATCATTATCAAAGACACTATGGCTTTAAAATCTTTACTTAGCATAACTTAAAATCTTACTTCTACAGATAAATTAGGAGTCATTCCTAAATATTGAATCTCCGTAATCACAGGAGGAGTCTGGGTGAAATTGTACTCTCTATACCACACATTTCTTCGGTTTAAAAAGTTGAAGATGGACAGACCGAAATCATACTCAAAGGGTCCCTCCTTGTGCAGATAATGAGCGGACAAATCCAATCTATAATAAGCTGGCAGCCTTGATCCATTACGAGGACCTACACTGATATAACTGTTGGATCTACCATCTAAAAGGTCTATAGAATATTGTCCGGCCGGCTCAGTAAATGGACGTCCAGACGCATACACAAAAGTTCCAGATAATCTCCAATTATCTAATTCATAAGAGTGCACAGTCTTAAATTCATGCCGAACATCATGCAAAGCAGAAAATTCAAATCCATTGTTCAGCTCTGGAAAAGTATTTCTAACTCTTGCAAGTGTATATGTTACCCATCCAGTGTAAGCTCCTCTCTTCTTTTGGACCAATATCTCGGCGCCCTCGGCATACCCAGAACCAGTAAAAAACAACTGATCTAAATCTATATCATTACGTTGAAATCTAAGGGAAAATTCAGCCAAATTGTCCAAATCCTTGCGATAGGCCTCCACATCAACAATGTAACCATCTGTTTCATAAGCAGCCCCAACGATATAGTGATCCGCACTACTTACTTTGACCAAATCATCATCAGCCAATAGCCAAAAATCCCTTGAGCCTTCAGTTACATTTTCATTAACGATGCGGTTTACAAATTGAAAATGTCTTCCGAATCCCCCTTTGAGCCTAAATCGTTCGGTAAGCTTAAAGTCAAATGAAAATCTTGGCGCCCAATAAACCTCATCGGTAACGCTATAGTGCGTACCTCTAATTCCTGCCTGTAGCGTTAGCCCATCAAAGGGCTTCCAAGTATCAGAAACATACGCAGCAGAATATGTAGCATCTTGAGCTAAGTCAAGTATAGTTAGGGTATCGTCTCTGACAAATTCATAGTCTACTTCTGCCTCAGTCAAGAGAAAACCAAATTCAACCTTATGCGCTGCATTCAATTGTATCTCGTTATCTAACCTGAGCGTTAGGTCTCTCACATCATTGTCCTCAAAGGTCAGTATATCAAAATCGGCCACAGTAGAATCTGATTCTACTAATACAGCATCAACGTCTACTGTCCGATCATACTTGCTAAAATACTTGGAAGAGGCCACTAATAGATTAGAGTACCACTTGGGATTCCACTGACGAGACCACTTCGCACTGACGCCTTGATTGCCCCAATCGCTGGTTTCATCAACCCCCAAATTGATCAACAAGGATCCACCTAAGCGCTCTATCTCCACATCATTGAACTCGACTAAGTGATCCGCCCCATTATAATAGGACAATGCCACTACATCCTTATCAGTTGGATTGAAGCTGAGTTTACTGTTCATATCAAAAAAATAAAAATCCGGCTCCACAGTGGTCACCTCCAATCCTTCTATATCTGGAGGACGCTCAGTCTGCGTGAATACCCCGAGAATATTATTATACAGTCCGCTTTTAATAATATCTGTATAGGATCTTCTTCCACTTATGGTCAGAGAGCCTTTGTTGAATAAAGGAATCTGCACATTTGCCCTGCCATTCAACAAGTTCAACCCGACATTTCCATGAAATTGATTAGGATCACCAGTCTTACCTGTTAGGTCTACTACGCTAGACAGTCGACCTCCATATTTCGCAGGAAACGCACCTTTAAAGAGTTGTACATCTTTGACGGCGTCAGCGTTAAATGCTGAAAAGAATCCAAAGAAATGATCAACATTATAAACAGTCATTCCATCCAATAAGACCAAGTTTTGATCTGGAGTTCCTCCTCTAACATAGAGTCCAGAACTGCTCTCATTACTTCCACTAACCCCCGGCAAAAGTTGAAGGGACCGAAATATATCTACCTCCCCTACATTAGGCAGTAGCGCCAATTGTGCCGGAGATATTTGAATAGTACTAATACCTTCAGAGGCATTCATCACCTTATAGGATCGGCTTGAAATGATGAGCTCATCCATAAGTACACCTGTAGACAATCCGATTGTCAGACCTGTGACATCGTCAGGTCCTGCGGCAACTACAATTTCCTTAGTGGCATATCCTACATAGGCTACTTGTAGCGTAACCGAGTCCGACGGAACACCTATGAATGTAAAGAAACCATCGACATTGGTAGAAACACCTTGATTGGTGCCTTTGATGATTATATCGGCAAATGGCAGTCGTTCTTGAGAATCATCGCTTTTAACAATACCTGATATTGTTCTCTGGCCATGAGCAACAGACACCGTGATAAACAACACAAAATAAACGATACTCCTAATCATAGCTCTTGGTGATTGTCAAGTCCCTCCAAAATAACAATTGTATCAATTCTTGCGAAAGAATAATCGCAGAAGGATCTGAAAAGTCGGGTGTTTGGTCATTTATGCTACCTTATCGGGAGAGAGAAAGATAATTGATTCAAGACTCTCTTCATACTTATTATAGATCATTAACTAACTTCCTACTCACGGGAGAAAAAAATAAGTGTAGGCTTAATTATCACTGAACTATGAGTTCTTCTAATCATTCTTTCTATTGGGGCGATAATCAACTAACTTAAACTCTATGAGTCATATAATAAATACTATACGAGGAAGCTTTGGCCTCCGTAGTTATGGCAAACCAAGTAATCTTCCACTGATTTTAATCCATGGATGGCCTCAATCGAGTTACTGCTGGCATCATATGACACCTTATCTTCAAGACTATTATGTCATAGCTGTTGATCTCAGAGGTATGGGAGACAGCAATCGGACTCTTGATTTAGAGTTCTATCACAAAGACCAAATGGCCTTAGATGTTTTTGCCATTGCAGATGAGTTAGGGTTTTCATCCTTTGCACTGGGCGGTCATGACTGGGGAGGAGCTATTGTCCAAGAAATGGTCCATATAGATGCCTCTCGAATTACGGCGTTAATCATCATCAATATGGTAATTATAAACAATCATATCGGGGAACAAAAAGCAACCCAAATACTCATCCCTCATCACTATCGTTCATCCTGGTATCAACATATGCTAAGCATCAAGGACTTCCCCGAAGCCCTGTTAGAAGGAAAAGAGGATATCTGGGTACCCTTCTTCAGTCGAGGCATCAGTAATCCCATTCCTGAGGATGCGATAGAAGAATACATCAGATGTTATAAGATACCAGGGACAATTACTACTGCAGCTAATATCTATAGGACCCTTAAGCATGATAGAAAGCGATGGAAATCATTAGAAGGTATTCAGATTCACATACCAACTCTTATCATCCATGGACAATTGGATCCCGTCATCATCAAAGAGTATCTGATCGGAGTTGATGACGTATTTACAAATTTGGTGATCGACAGACTAAACGGTGGGCATTTCATATGTGATGAGCAACCACAAGATGTTGCCCAATCCATAGTACGATTTCTTAAAAAGATTTGAGATCTCACAGAAGCTTTAGGAAACATCTCCACATACCTAAATTTTTGTATCGCTTCTGATTCCGATTTATTAACTGCTGAACTAAATTTCAAAAATATTTCAAAGAAGGAGTTGCGATAGTCAAGAGCGGTAAATCTCTTCCGATGTCTGCACCTGAGATTTAGTAAACGTCATTTTCACTGCAATCACCCTTTTCTTTGAAGAAGGGGCTATTTTTTTGTTTCAAACATTTCTCCCAAAACCCTTCAATACTGTGACATTAAGGACGATATCACGACCATATTATATAAAAACAGCCCGTTTCCTTCTTTAAATCTCTCCCTTCAAGTTATCAGTCGCTGTAATGATGGTAAGTTCTGATAGACGTATATCTATACAATGAGTGTAGAAAATAAGCAAGCATTGTATTATTGCGAGCTTAAACCGTCTAAAAGCATCTTAACATGAATCAGGTTTCTAATCCTACGAATCGTCTGCAAGAATTGACGATTGAACATGAGATATTCTACAAGATTGAAAATAGCAATCACTCCAGGCCATTTTTCATGAGTATCACGAGTGCTTATGATCACTGGATGTTTATCTCCAGTAATGGTGGACTGACTGCTGGGCGTAAGAATTCTGAGTATGCTTTATTCCCTTATTACACAGATGATAAGATAACAGAGTCGATAGACCTGACGGGCTCCAAAACTATTATTAAAGTCAAATCAGGATCAGAGATCAAGTTTTGGGAGCCATACTCTTCTAATCAATATAAGCCATACAAAACAGTTCAAAATCTATATAAAAATAGGAT
>CAZJHC010000037.1:10179-16632 GCA_964545645.1 uncultured Saprospiraceae bacterium | reverse complement strand
ATATATGGATTATCTATATAGATTGTGAAAGTGACCTATATGTATCGAACTGCTTGATTTACTGTCCACCTCACTTTGTGTGTGCTCATTCATAAACTCATCCATTTATTAGTGCACCTCTAAGTTACTCATTAGAGGCAACATCTATCCAGGACCAAGTCCATTCAACTCATACGGCCTGGCGGAGGGCGATCCTCAAGGCTATTGTTATCCTTCCAGGTACTCTATATCTGCTGTGATCATCATTAGGGATCACTACGCTATAGTTGTGACTAAGTCGCTCATGGGCTTGCGAACTTTGGTTAAGTTGACGAGCCAGTCATTCTCGGCATCCCTGTACCCGATCGGTAAGATGACGGTGCTGCGGAGATTCTTGTCCTTGAGTCCTAGTATTTTGTCTAATGAGGCATTATCAAACCCCTCCATCGGAGTGCTATCTAAGCCTTCATAGGCCGCTTGTGTCATGGCACACATGAGAGCGATATAGGTTTGTCGTGCAGCATGCTCGAAGCTAATCTCTGGGTCTCGATTAGGATAGGAGGATAACAATATCTGACGATAGTTTTCCCAGCCTTCATTTTTAAAGCCTCTAATCTCATTAGTCAAGTCAAACATATAGTTGATACGTTCTGTGGTATAGTGATCCCAAGCGGCAAATACTAACAAATGAGAACAGTCAGTAACGGGTGATTGATTCCAGGCGATTTTTCTAATATTGGATTTAATCTCTGGATTAGTGATTACCAAGATCTCAAACGGTTGTAGGCCACTTGATGTAGGGGCAAGCCTGATGGCCTCAAGGATGTTATCAATTTTTTCCTGAGGAACTACTTTACCATTCATGGCTTTGGCGGCATAGCGTTCTCTTAGTATTTGGATATGACTCATGTTTTCGTGTTTATCAGTTGAAGCTGCGAACATAATCAAACTCGCTCATTAAGTGATTATCGTCCTAAATGTCAGATTGATACGAGGAGCAGATACCTTCTTAGTCGGTGGCAGGCTATGATGCCAGTGATACTGTGTCTTACCTCGCATGAGCAAGAGGCTTCCATGCTCCAGATATATCTCTTGTTTTTCTTTACTTTTCTTATGCTTGAATACAAACTTTCGCTCCGCACCAAAGCTCATAGATGCGATCGCACCCTCAGGCTTTAATTCTCTCTCATCATCACTGTGCCAGGACATCCCTTCATTGCCATGATGATAGAGATTGAGCAGACAGGAATTGAAGGTTTCTCCTGATTGCCCTTCTATCTTGTCCTTGATCAACCGTAACTGTTCTGTCCACGGCAAGGCATACTTAGTCATCTTAGAATAGGTATATGCGTAAGACTCATCTCCATACCAAGCGACCTTTCGTTTGGTGATGATTTTTTTGCCATACATCCATAGTTCATCATGCTCCCAGTCAACTTGCTCTGATAATCGATCAAAGATCACATCAGACTGGGATACAGAAAATATCGGGCCCATATAATGAACTATCCCATCGTATGGGAGGAGATTGCTGAGGATTGGTTTATGGTTTTTAATAATTTATCGTGTTTGGCTCATCATGTACTCCAATGCTACAAGCAGCTAATCCAGGGACTACATACACATTGAAATAATTGCTAGTCAATAACATCCATTAACATATCCCAAAATAGATGATCAAAGTTGGAAAGAGCAAAATCTGCTCTACTAATCTCCGAAGATTCGCCCATTCTGACGACAACCATGTTTTTACTTGGTATGACATATAATCGTTGATCATTAGCACCCATAGCAGCATACATATCTCCTGGTGCCTGAGGTATTAAGGAGCCTTCATGGACCTCTTGACTACCTGGCAGCATATATTGAGACTTGCCATTGAGCCACCACATGTATCCATAGGAAGGATTCAAACTTTGTGATGGTGCGATACTTTTTTCAAAAAATGATGGAGCGATGACTTGGTCTTGCTCCCATGTTCCCTGATGTAAGGCTAACAGCCCATACCTCGCCATACTCCTTGTCGTACTATGATATATCTTGAATATGGCTCCAAAATTCCAAAATCCTTGCATGCCTATTTTATCAGCCAACTTCTCTTCAAAATAGGTTTCAAAGTCATCTCCAGTCGCACTGGCAACGACCTCAATCAACATCTGAAATACATTGCTATAAGACCATCGGTTTCCAGCGTCAGCGAGATAGGTTAGGTTGCGATGGACGATCAGCTGATTTTGATCGTTGATACCCGAAGTCATGGTGAGTAAGTGATATGGCTCTATGTGCTGCTCACTATCTATATCCATAGCCGTCCACCCCTGCCCCAGATAGGTATCTACCGGATTAGAGATATCAATGTATCCTTCCTGCTCACTTATGCCGGTGATCGACGTCACCAGCGTTTTGCCCGCACTATTCCATCGCCAAGTATCATTGACACTGTGACCATTGTAGTATTCTTCGACAACGATCTTGCCATCTACAAGAATCATGAATGACTTGGTGTTATCACCCATTAGAAACTCATTGAGATCGGCAAGCTTGGCGAGATCCCAATCCAAACTATGCGGTGAAATGGTCTCCCAATCCTCACTATCTCTGGGAGGAAAGTATAGCTCCTGATCGTCCGTTGGAGATACCTCAATAGCGCCCTCAGAACAGGCCAAAAAGACGACACAAAGCAACGTACCAAGCATATATCGTACGAGCATAAATAGGTAATTTGATCATTAGACCTCCGTGAGATACTAATGGTTTAGTTGATCAACTTACAAATTGGCGGAGACAAACAATGTTTTTTGGCTTAAGTCTATCGCATGGCAGCCTGTGCTTGCTTCTTAGCTAAATAAGCTTCCTTAAACAATCCTCTGGCAATGATCAACTTCATGATCTCGCTGGTGCCTCCATAGATACGCACGACTCGTGCACCTGCATAGGCTCTGGCCACTTCATACTCCCAGATAAACCCATACCCTCCGAATAGTTGTAAACACTCATCGACGACGGTGCCGAGCATTTCGGTGGCTTTGAGTTTGGCTATAGATGCTTGCTCTGTGGTCAACTCATGTTGCACCTGAAGCGCTGTACATCTGTCCAAGAATGCTTCGTATACCTGTATCTCTGCGGCACAATCAGCTAGCTTAAATTGGGTATTTTGAAAGTCTGCGATCGCCTTGCCAAATGCCTTGCGATCAGAAACATACTCGATGGTCTTTTCTAACACTCCTGCTGCAGTACCAAGCGCCTCCAGGGCAATCCCCAAACGCTCTCGTGGTAAGTCAGCCATCATATATCTAAAGCCCTGCCCTTCTTCGCCCAGCAACTTATCTTTAGATACTTGTACATCTTCAAAGAATAGTTCACAAGTATCTTGATACTTGATACCTACCTTATCAAACGGTTGGCCAGTTGTAAATCCATCTAAACCCTTGTCGATGAACAGCAAGCTGATGCCTTCCTGATGAGTGCCTTTATGAGTCCGTACGGCACTGATCACAAAATCAGCCACATAACCATTGGTAATAAAAGTCTTTGATCCATTGACAAGATAATGGTCTCCTTTATCCTCTGCTGTCGTCTTAAGCGCCTTGAGATCCGAACCGACACTGGGTTCTGTCATCCCTATGCTACCGATCCACTCACCACTGATCATCTTAGGCAGATAGGTGCTCTTTTGTTCCTCTGTCCCATAGCGCAAGATGTAGGGAGCTACTATATCTGAGTGGACCACGATACCAAAATCAATCCCCATACGACGGCACTCCTCTAAGACTAAGGCACTGAAGGAAAAGTCAAAGCCACTACCTCCATATTCCTCGGGCATATCCATACATAGAAATCCTTGAGCTCCCATCTTAAGCCAAAAGTCCTTAGGGACATATCCCTGCTTCTCCCAAGCTTCAAGATGTGGCATGGCCTCCAGTGATAAAAAATCTCTCAAGGCATGACGAACCATTTGGTGTTCTTCTGAAGAATAGATTTCTCGTTTAATCGCTATGCTCGAATACATATTATAGGTTTAAAAAAGTCTCAATGATTTGAAGAAAGCAATATACATCAATGATCAATTACTTTTAAATCAATATGTCGGCATATCAATACTGATTGATACCTTTGAATCTACACAACAAACATATATTCTATGTCAGGCACTATTTCTATAGCTCAACAAGATCACGTATTTACTCTTTGCTTTGCCCAGGGATCTCATAATCACGTCTCTTTGGACCTCATGGCCCGAATCGCTGATCAATTAGAAGAGCTCGACGCTAATGATCAGTGCCGATGCATTATTATCAGGTCGGAGGGCAAGGTGTTTTGTGCTGGCGCCGATATTAAAACTGATGGTCAAAGTGATCTACTGCCTGATGGCGAAGCAAATCCTTTGTATCGCCATGCAGTGCGTATGTTTGATATCAAGAAACCATTGATCGCTGTGGTACAGGGTGCTGCCGTCGGAGCAGGATTGGGCATCGCTTTGGCCTGTGACTTTAGAGTAGCGGGGCCAAAGGCAAGGTTCTCCGCTAATTTTGTCAGTTTGGGTTTCCATGCAGGATTTGGAATTTCCTATTCCCTACCCTATGTCGTTGGAAATCAAAATGCCTCCCTCATGCTATTGACCGGTCGACGTGTCAAGCCTGATGCTGCCAAAGAGATGGGACTCGTTGACATCCTTTCGTCACATGAGGAGCTCCTCACAGAGGCTATGACTTTGGCCCAAGAGATAGCCATACAGGCACCTTTGGCTGTAGAAGTAACTAAGAAGACCTTGCGTGGAGCGTTGGCACAACGCATCCAAGAGCAAACGGATCTTGAGTGGCGCATCCAGCATAGACTAACCAAAACTCATGACTTCATAGAGGGTGTCAAAGCAGTCCAACAAAGGCGTCCAGGAAAGTTTATCAAAGGCTAATCACTATGCCCGTATCATCTATTTATCCCGATATAGAGCTAAGCATTAAGGATGATACAATACCAGTTCCCTTAGTACTATAGGTCAACCATCATCTTCTGCTGTCTTGAGCTTGATGAGTATGACACCATTCATCCCTCGCAGGCCATAGGCGGCCGACTCACTTCCTTTACTGACCACTTGGATAGACTTAACATCTGCCGTAGGGATGGTCTCGACAGTTTTAACATTGGTCGGCACATCATTAACCAGGATAAGTGGCTCATCAGAAGCAGTGACTGAATTGACACCCATACGGCCAACGATTATCTTACCATTTTTCACACGAACATCTTGAAACCTTCTATCAAGTATCTCCAGTATATTACTATAGGTTGCATATTGATTTTTATCGTGCTCCTTGGTCAATATCGGCGCTTGATAGCCTAAGGCCATAAAAGCATCCCTATCCATCGGTTCGCTATCATCGGGAAAAATAAAATCGATCTTCTTCTCTCTATTATAAGACCAATTGATAAAGCCGTATTGAGGAGCATACACCGTAATCAGCTTAAATGACTCAGGATGTCGCAAAGAGTATTTGCCTCTTTTATTGGTTGACTCTTTGACTCTTTTCATATCTATGTAAAACTCTACCCCTTTGATAGGCTCATCGTTATGGTCGGTCACTTTACCTCTAAAGGAAGAGCGTTGGGCATCAATACCCACCATAGAGGTAAATAAGAAAAGGAACAACAGCAAAAATCTCATACAGCTTTAATTTATTGTTTAGTTCAAATGACACAGAAAGGTCTATCCTATCTATGAGTTTAGAAAATTAATCAATTTTTAATAACACCCAAACTCAGGCCCATCATATCCTCTTGGTTATCAATCTTATCTGCCCCATATGATTAGCTTGATGTTCCATAACATGATACCACGCCCAGTGATTGTTCATACCACTATTGGATACTTTTTGATCTAGCCACTCATCGTCCCTAGATTGAAGCAATATCTTGGTTTGGTCACGGACATCATCCCAGAGTTTGAGGTAATAGGATATCGGTCGGCCTACGAACTCTGATCTAGCATCATCCCCCAAACTAAGTGCCCGGTCCCATATGCTCTCACTCCGGTTAAATCCCCGGTTCTCAAAGGTATAGACCTGATAATACTTTTCTGTCGCAGCAAGATGAAGGATCAGGGCACCTATGCGATTAGCTTGATCATCGAGCAAAAAATCTGTCGCCTCTTGATCTAAGTTTATGACACTGCGAGTAATTCTACTTTTTAGATCTTCCATCATTGATACGAGAGCTCCGACTTGCCGAGTATAGCCATCAGGAGTGAGGATCGTTTGCGCTTGCAGCTCTATCGGCATAACGGATATCATTGCAATAACAAAACATAAAGATGCTTTAGCCAAGGTCATATTAATTCATTTAAAGGATACATGGATCATGATAATCTACTGATATAACTGGACCAAACATGTCCGTAGTATGCTAACTTCTGGTCATGACAAATTGAGTCTCAAATGTCCCATACCATTGAGGTCGATCCCCATTAGGATATCGCTC
>CAZJHC010000037.1:0-10079 GCA_964545645.1 uncultured Saprospiraceae bacterium | reverse complement strand
ATTGAGTCTCAAATGTCCCATACCATTGAGGTCGATCCCCATTAGGATATCGCTCGTCTTGACGTATCAAAGAAGTCTTCTGATCCATTGTATAATAGTTGTCAGTTGAGCTAAGGAGTCAACGATGAAATATTTTCCTTGAAAACCGTGCCTATCATAAGTCTCACCAGATGTCAGATCAGACATAATGAATTCTCTTTGATTGTTGCTATCAAAAGCCTCGAAGACTTCGGATGAAGAATAAAGTGTAGCACCTAAGGCTTTGAGATCTTTATCCTCTCTGACAAGAGCTAACTCTATGAGTATCCCACTGACAAAGTCTAGTTGCTTCAATATATCGATTCGTTGAGCGTCGTGCGCCTCTATATAAGTATAAGCCAACAATTGATACATCTCCGAGTAATCATGATCAATAAGAAAAGGAATATGGCCCATGATATCATGCCATATGTCTGGCTCATCACAATAACTCAACTCTGACGGTCGCCTAATGAAGCAGGTCAATGGCATCTTATAGTCGGCTATCATGCCATACCACTGTCGTTGTGGCAATATGAGATGAGACTCCGTTTGGATAAAGGTATAGCCTGTATAGGGCTGCAAGGCAGCGGTTAACTCAGAGGCAACAGGTAGTTTTTTGTTGGTCAGACCCAACTTAGCAAACCCTTGATTCCATAGGGTAGATATGGCATTAAGAGAACGTAGATCATACATGTGTTGATCGTATAATGCTCCCCAGTGTAGGTCATCAACGAGAATATCAAAATGTCGTTTAGGCTTAGACAAAAACTATGAGTTAAAGGTGTAACAAACATAACCATTCCATCGCTACTGCTTGATCGGCCTTTTTAATACTGATTTTTTAACTCCTATCTCATTGAATTTAAAAAAATGCTCCTTGTTCAATTAAGAACCCTTTCGTTTGACCTGTAGGCTTACCTCTGCCATATAGTACATCTCTACGGACTACTTTTCTATCAAAATATGTGGATACAAAAGATGTCAATCAGATTTGTTGTTCCTCAAGATCCTTGGCGAGACTCGATCGTTTTAATCGCTTGTTTCGTGTCACGTATTGCAAGTCGTATTTATTATCGATCATGAGCTGGATGTGATAATAATTGATATGTTCTAACATAGCAACCACATTGGCTAAGATCCCCCAATAGAACATAGATGTAGGCTCAGGGTTGGCCTGATTGACATACCATTGAAATAGAAAAATCACTGGCATGAGAAGTATCAAGACTACGTTGACTTTCTTGGATTTTCTAAAGAATTGGAGCTCTTGTGTTTGGTTAATTTTTTGTCCTCGAAGACGCCATAATTTTAATTTCCAGTAGTGTTGGCCTTGATACAAAACAATGATGCATAAAATCATCCCATATATCAGAAGTGCTATCTCAGAGATCGGATTGGTTACAATCGCATAAAGCAACATGAGCGGAAACGTACCGTAAGCATGCAACTTCTCAGTTGGATAATACCATTGTAGTCTCTGTATCAACCTGGCTTTGCTCATCATTAATGATGTTACATGCTGCGCCTATATCGCCCCCCTACTGCGAATAGAGCATTGGTAATCTGACCTAATGAACAAACCTTTGTTACTTCCATCAGTTTATCAAAAATGTTGTCATTATTTAACGCCGATGCTTTGAGCTGAGCGAGCTGCACCTCCAATTCAGACTCATGAGTTCGATGCAATTCTTCCAAATTTTTAATTTGCAATTTTTTCTCCTCCTCAGTGGCTCTTATGACCTCCTCAGGTATCACTGTAGGTGATCCTTTAGAAGACAAAAATGTATTAACCCCTATTATAGGATACTCTCCGGTATGTTTGAGTGTTTCATAGTACAGGCTTTCTTCTTGGATCTTCATACGTTGATACATGTTTTCCATGGCACCCAAAACTCCTCCACGATCAGATATTCGCTCAAATTCGGACAGCACAGCTTGCTCTACCAGATCTGTCAATTCTTCAATGATAAACGCTCCTTGCAGGGGATTTTCATTCTTGGATAATCCGAGCTCATGATTGATGATCATTTGTATAGCTACGGCCCTTCTGACACTATCTTCTGTCGGCGTCGTGATGGCCTCATCATACGCATTGGTGTGTAGCGAATTGCAATTGTCATAGATCGCATACAAAGCTTGCAACGTTGTCCTGATATCATTAAAATCTATCTCTTGAGCATGGAGTGATCTTCCGGACGTCTGGATATGATATTTGAGCTTTTGTGATCGTTCATTGGCGTTATACTTGTGCTTCATTGCCTTAGCCCAAATTCTCCTTGCTACTCTACCGATGACGGCATATTCTGGGTCGATACCATTTGAAAAGAAAAACGAAAGATTAGGAGCAAAGTCATCGATCTGCATGCCTCTGCTCAAGTAGTACTCTACGAATGTAAACCCATTACTCAACGTGAAGGCCAATTGTGATATCGGATTGGCCCCAGCCTCAGCGATATGATATCCAGAGATCGATACGGAGTAAAAATTTCTGACCTTATGGTCTATAAAGTATTGCTGTACGTCCCCCATCAGTTTTAGAGAAAACTCTGTGGAGAAAATGCACGTATTCTGCGCTTGATCTTCTTTGAGGATGTCGGCCTGAACAGTACCTCTGGTGGCATTTAGAGCCTTAGCCTTGAGCTGCTCATAGACAGCAGGCTCTAACACTTGATCTCCTGTAAGTCCAAGCAACATCAATCCGAGGCCACTATTGCCTTCGGGGATGTCTCCTGCATACTGTGGTCGAGATAACCCTCGGTCATCATAGACCTCTTTTAATTTAGACTCTACCTGATCTTCCATGCCGTGCTCCTTTATATAGAGTTCGCACTGTTGATCAATGGCAGCATTCATATAGTACGCACAGATGGTTGCCGCAGGTCCGTTGATGGTCATCGATACAGATGTCTTGGGATCGCATAAATCAAATCCTGAGTAGAGTTTCTTGGCATCATTGAGACTGCTAACGTTGACACCAGAGTTGCCTACCTTACCATAGATATCTGGCCGCTCATCGGGATCATCACCATATAATGTCACCGAGTCAAATGCTGTAGAAAGCCTCTTAGCTGGCATGCCTAAGCTGAGATAGTGAAACCGTTTGTTGGTACGCTCTGGGCCTCCTTCTCCCGCAAACATTCGTGTTGGGTCTTCTCCTTTCCTTTTGAAAGGAAAAACCCCCGCTGTAAAGGGAAACTTGCCAGGTACATTCTCTTGTAATGACCACTTGAGTATCGCTCCATAGTCTTTATATCTTGGCAGCGATATCTTAGGTATTTTGTTTTGAGATAAGGTCGTAGTATAATTTTCAACCTTAAACTCTTTATCTCGCACTTTATAGGAAAAGTAGTCTTCAGTGTACGACTCTTGAGTTGAACTCCACTGATCAAGGATCGATTTATTGTCTTTGGTGAGTTGCTGTTCAAGGTCTTTTTTAATCAGCGTCAGTTCACTATTATCGGCGATTAACTTGCTGGTGATATCTAACCCGTAAAGTTGGCTGGCGATATTGGCTTGTGTGTTGGTATGATCATCATATCTGCGGATGCTCTCTACTATTTCTGATAGATAGCGAACCCTGGATGGAGGTATGATATATTGTTTTTCGCTGGCTCCGACTGGCAACTCCGTAGTTGCGTGATCTGCTAAGACTTGACCCATCAAGTCATTAAAGAATGTGTTGACACCAGGGTCATTAAATTGGCTGGCTATGGTACCATAGACTGGCATAGTGGCAAGATCTTTATCCCATAAGTCATTGTTGCGTTGAAACTGTTTTTGCACAGCCTTTAGCGCATCAAGAGCTCCTCGCTTGTCAAACTTGTTAAGGACTATCATATCCGCAAAATCGAGCATATCTATCTTTTCGAGCTGTGAGGCTGCTCCATACTCTGGAGTCATCACATATACTGAGAAGTCCGCATGATCTACTATCTCGCTGTCAGACTGGCCGATCCCAGATGTCTCCAGGATAATGAGGTCAAAGTCCGCTTGCTTGAGGATTGAGATCGCACTATCTATATCTTTGGACAATGCCAGATTGTATTGTCTGGTAGCTATGGACCTCATATACACTCTATCCGAAGCTATAGCATTCATTCGTATCCTATCGCCCAGTAGTGCACCACCCGTTTTTCTCTTGGATGGATCGACGGAGATAATCGCCAATCTCTTAGTGGTATGAACGGCCAAAAATCGCAATACCAACTCATCGACAAGGCTGGACTTACCAGCTCCTCCTGTACCCGTAATTCCTAATACTGGAGTCCTGCTATCATTGGCTTTTGACTTAAAGTCCTCTAGCCATGATTGATTATGATCAGGATAGTTCTCAGCAGCCGATATCGCTTTAGCTATAGCACGATAACTACCCTGTGCAATCTGCGATAATTCCTCTTGGACCTCGCCACCGACAGGATAATCACTTCGTTGCAGGAGATCATTGATCATGCCTTGCAAGCCCATCTCCCTACCATCATCAGGAGAATAGATCTTAGTAATCCCATACTCATGGAGTGCTGCTATCTCAGAAGGTAGAATTGTCCCTCCACCACCACCAAATACCTTGATATGACCTACACCATGTTTTGCTAGCAAGTCATAGACATACTTAAAAAACTCCATATGTCCTCCTTGATAAGAAGTAATGGCTATGGCCTGTACGTCTTCTTGGATGGCAGCATCTACGATCTCGTGCACGGGTCTATTATGACCTAAGTGAATCACCTCTGCCCCAGAACGTTGAATGATCCTGCGCATGATGTTGATAGCAGCATCATGACCATCAAATAGTGAGCCGGCCGTCAATATTCTGACCTTGTGTTGCAACTGATACTTGGCTATCGTTTCCATGTTGATAAAAGTAAGCTATCTATCCTTCATGGCATATTGATCAGTTCTAATTAATAACGGGTTTTTAATATTTTCTTCATGTGAATCATTCGGTCAGAGATCTATAGGGATCAATTCTGTCAACTCATCGAGGCTGGCAGGATCGCCATGATTTTAATCGAGCTTATAAGATTGTTTCATTGTAGAAAAACGCCCAAGATCACAGATAATCTTTACTGAAAAGGTTAATTTGAATGAAGCATAATAATGAACACTAAAAGGATGAAATATTTAATAATACTCTTGTTAGCTGGGACCTTAGCCATAACCAGTTGCACCTCCAAAGAAAAAGCCATAAAAAACATCGAGATAGAAGAAGCTACCTTAGGAGAGCTTCAGCACGGTTTTGAGCTTAGTGAGGCGAGCAAAGAATCGTTTGAAGAGGGATTACTTCTATTGCACAATTTTGAATACGATGATGCTCTTACGGCATTTGAAGAGGCTACAGCCAAAGACTCTACAGAAGTGATGGCACATTGGGGTGAGGCCATGTGTCACTACAAAGCCTTATGGAGATTGCAAAACACGGCTAAGGGTCAGTCCATCCTATCTCGATTAGGAGATACGAGTGAGGAGCGATTAGCCTCTATCAAAGATCCTATAAAAAATGCACTGTGGCAGGTAGTAGAGATTATGTACGGCCCAGGGGCATTTGATGATCGGAACATTTTGATCAAAGAACATCTGGCGTCACTGCACCAAGTCTATCCAGATAATCAAGAGATTGCCGCTTTTTATGCGCTCTCCCTGATCTGGGCTACTGAGGAGTATGGTGATGGCAGCGAGGATCTGAGGAAGGCCGCATCCGTCGCAGACAATATCATCAAGGTCAACCCACTACATCCTGGTGCATTGCACTATAAGATACACGCATTGGACGGCCCATCATCGGCAAAAGATGCCCATGCTGCAGCAGATGCCTACGCCAAGGTTGCAGCAGATGCCTCTCATGCACTCCACATGCCTTCACATATCTACCTTGCTCTCGGAGAGTGGGAAGGAGTCGTCAACTCCAACCAGGTGTCTTATGATGCCAGTGTCGTCAGAATGAATAAATTAAACCTCTCAGATGGAGCTCGTGGATACCACTCCTATGCTTGGTGGCACTATGGATTACTACAGCAAGGGCGCCTTAAAGAAGCTGAAAAGATCCTCAGCGATATGCTCCAATATGTCCCAAAGGATCCAACCAAAGGAGCACGAGGATATCTACTGGGCATGCAAAACAGACAACTCGTAGCAGCAGGCCTCTTATCAGAAGGTCTCATACCTGATACTGATGTCAAAGTGGATGATATCGGGCTAACCGCTAAGTCCATGAGGAGCTACTTACGGGCACATCTCGCATACAATCAAGAGGATATCTCTACCATCAAAGAAGAAATAAAATGGCTCATGACTCAAAATGAAATGGCCAACGGCCAGATCTCAAGTGATGGCCTCGCCATGTGTGCTGCCGGTACCAGTAGATATGCTCCAACCGAAAACGCTATTAAAAGTACCGAAGTCGTCATAGCCCAACTACAAGGAATGGCTGCCCTTATCGAAAAACAACCAGACAGATTTGAAACCTATATGAAAAATGCCGTTGCCCTCGAGTATGACACCAACTACCCTGCTGGCCCGCCTCGGATTACTCAACCTTCGTTTGAGCAATATGGTGAGTGGTTATTAGCACAAGATAGATATGCCGATGCGATCGAGCAGTTTGACAAATCACTGGAAAGAATGCCTCGCCGAGTGAAGTCCTTAATCGGAAAGATGACAGCACTCAAAAGCCTAAATAAAACGGTAGAAGCTACCACCGTACATGACGAATTGAAAGACATCCTGACACATGCTGACGACACTATGCTTCAGTTAATTTAACCTCTCATGATTGACAAACTATCTCCCTTTAGGTTGACGGTGAGTAGAGCTAATACTAAACCATCAGTAAGACGACGTGTAGTTTGTATCAGGATGTTATTGTTACCAAGCATAGGATCATATTTCTGATGGATGATATCCAAATATTATGATATACGAGTAATGATCATAGCCTAAGAATCTCGTGAGAATCAAAAAGCAATACTACTCCAACAGTTGTAATGCCCTCATCAAGAAGTATAGCGAACTGCACTCCATCACTACACGTCCCCAATGCCATAGGCTCCATGTACGTAGTTCATTACTAAGTTCTGCTGCACTCATGGTGGCGGCGTAAAATTGCTCATTAGCTCCTTTGAAATAGATATAAAAAGCTGCAATGAAAAGTAGAGCAAAAATCGATGATATCAAGGCATCTCGAAATGCCACATGCTTAGTGCGCCAACAATAAAGGCATAAGACTATAGGTATGAAGGCGGCGATCAGCGTAAGAACCGTATAAAATCGGCCTATAAGTGGACCAAATGATTCATAAAAAGAATAAAAATTCTGAGAAGACAAGGACTTCCAGTAAGGAACCAATATCACTCCCTCTGTTATCTGGCCGCCGACGAAAATGGCAAAAACAGCGACCATAAGATACCTCCATATACTACGCATGTCCTTTTCAGTTTGAGTGGTTAAAAAGACTTAATATAGCTATAACTGAAAAACTTTGATAGATACGGATGGGCCAGGATGATCTATAAGTGTTGATGACATCGTATAGGACAACATGGATTTTACTACATCTTTAAGATGTAGTAAAATGTAGTCCACCACAGATTGTGGTGGACTACATTACTGTATTATGTTTTGATGTAGATTCTTTTGTTCTTCTGCCCTCCTCTGACATCAATAGTACAGAGGCCGATACGAGTTGTTTCGATGGCTTGTTCCAGAGTAGCCTCTTCGCCATCTATAAAGAAGCTGGCTCCTTCTTTATCCCAGCGTTTGAGTTCTTCGATAGGGTCTGGTGGTGTAGGTGGTGCCGGTGGTGGTGGCGGCAAAGAGATAGTCTCAGTTCCTACAAGTGAGGGTGGCTGCGGTATGTCCGTTGCCTCTGGTGGCGCTGGTGGCGCTGGTGGAGGGGACAGTGGCGCCGGTGGATTGATGACTGACATCGATGGATCTCCATCGGGCTTCTTAAGACGAATGGATCCTTGGCTCAATTCATGTACTCGGATGTTGATTGACTTTTCATTATTGACATAAACCACAGTACCTTCCATCAAGGGTTCAACACTTGGCACTTTATACTCTGCAACACCAATCGGGGCTGGCGGTGGCGGAGGAGGCGGTGGCAGGGCATTCTTTTGCTCTACTGTCAACTCAGTATATAATTTCTGAGTTTCATTACCCTCTTTATCGATATAGACGATGCTTGCATTGTGATAAAACTCATCCTTGGATATGGTACCTCCAGCAGTTTTCTGCCCTATTTTTTTGGAGAGAGGCTTCTGGTCGTTAGCCATGGTGCTAGTTCCTGCTGTGGTGATTACTTGAGTGGTCGTTGTAGTACTTGGCCTAGATATCCTAATACTCCCTTGTGTCAGCACCGTACCATCTATTGTTATGGCACTTTCGTAGTTAAAATATACTAATGAACCTTTAGCCAGAGGCTCATACTTAATAATGCCCTCATCATCATAGCCTGGTGGTGCTGGAGGCGGAGGTGGTGGCAATGGAAGGGCTTTTTGCAGTGTCCTACTCAGATCTACATACTTTTTGTAAGACTCGTTGCCATCCTTATCTATTAAGACTATGATGGCCTCTTTAAAATAGGCCGCTTTGGTCATCGTTTCATGGGACAGATGACGCTCCTTTATCGTCGATGGAGTCTTAGTGTGCTCCCGATTTACCTGGGTATCTTTTGTTGTTATTCTTTTAGTTGCTACGATACTGGATTGTGGAACTTTCGTGATCTCAGTCAACACTGAGGGAGACTTATCACCAACCATCGAGGGTACAGCATGGACCTCTCCAAATAAAAATACTAAGAAGGTAAGACTCACCATCCCTAATATAGAGTAGGCAAAAGCCTTGAGTCGTGATGTTCTTTTAGTCATCATAAGTAGGCGTTTTTTAGTTATTAAAAAATTAAGGTTACTGGCTAACTGATTTCGATTGTTGTTTTGAATGTGGTCGAGCAGCAGGTGCTGGTATTCCCTTATATTGTTTGTGACCTCAGTGACACTTTGGTCTGCGAGGTACTCGTGATTTATCTGTATGGCTCGCTTGTATAAGTAGTATAGTGGATTAATCCATCCTATAGCCTGTAAGACATTGATCAGGATGATATCGATAGAATGCCATTGCCGTACATGGGTGGCCTCATGTAGCAGCACAGCATACTTTATCGAGCCTCTATCATACTCCTCCTTATTGCTATAGATATGCCGCCAAAAAGAATGAGGCGACTCTTGCAAATCAGTCAACACGAGCGGCAGCTCCTCAAATCTACTCATCGGATATCGATGGCGTTTAAGTCGAAAACCATATACATGAACCACCAGTCGTAGAAGTAGTAGCCCAACGATCAGCAGATACCCATACATCCACAAGTCCTCCCATACTATAGTTGATAATGATGGCCCTGGAGCCAGTATCTCAGTATGAGTGATAGACGTTGTAGCTGGATTATGAATCGTGGATTGTGGCGATTGAGTTTTTATAATCCCAAAAGGTGTCTGCACAAATGGAATCAAGTGTGACGCCAACAATCCCAGGATCAAGAAGTAGCGATTAAATCTCAAGATCTTCTCACGCTCGAGTATGGCATAATACATGCCAAGGACAATCGCCAAACACAAGCTTGATTGGAGTAGATATACAATCATGATTGCTTCTTTTTAATTTCTTGATCGATCATGGCTCGGAGTTCCTTAAGTTCCTCTTGGGACATATCCGAGGTGCGGGTAAAAAAGGAGGCCAATTGAACATGTGAATTGCTGAAAAAACTGGAAACCATTCCTTGAAAATGATTCTTGCAGTAGTCCTCCTTCTTGATAAGTGGATAATACTCTCTGGCTTTACCCACCTGCTTATAATCTATGAATCCCTTGTCTCTAATACGCTTGAGCAAGGTAGCGATAGTGGTCATGGCTGGCTTAGGCTCAACATAGTAATCAATGATATCTCGAGCGTAGGCTCGCTCCAGCTCCCATAAATAGAGCATGAGCTGTTCTTCAGATTTAGATAATGAGGTCATAGTTTATTATTACTCTACAAACATAGAACAATTAATGTTATTCTACAAG
>CAZJHC010000036.1:0-16634 GCA_964545645.1 uncultured Saprospiraceae bacterium | reverse complement strand
ACTTTGGTTTAAATGTTAGAAAGCATATGTTTAAAGGTCAATAAATGAGTTAAGAACAGAAATAGACTTGGAAGGAGTTTTGAAAAAAAATCATAGTCAGGAAAGTGTACCGGAATGGTACTATATCAGGCGTTTCATCAAATTAAGGCTAAGGTACGCAATTTTCATATATAATTATTTATAATGTGAAAAATTATTTTGTATAAGTTATACACTACCAATTTCTTAAGTATTAAGAATAGTCATATGTGTATTTAGTTATTATATGTCTACAATGAGAAGATGGGATGATATATCTTTAAGCTTCATAATAAATCTGGCAGAATACTATGGTATTTCTTGATTTCGAGCAGCCTTTAGAAAGTTTATACGAGCAACTGGCTACGATCAAAAAATTAGAAACAGAAGGCGATATCGATGTTTCGGATAAGATCAAGGAGCTACAGGGTCATATAAAAAAGAAAAAGAAGGAAGTATTCGCTGATCTCAGTAGATGGCAGAAAGTTCAATTGTCCAGGCATCCCGCCAGACCTTACACGTTATATTATATCAATCAAATTTGTAAAAAATTTACGGAACTCCACGGAGATAGGAAGTTTGGTGATGACAAGGCGATCGTTGGGGGATTAGGGAGTATCGATGGTCAAACTGTAATGATCATAGGACATCAAAAAGGGGTCAACACGAAGATGCGTCAATACCGCAATTTTGGCATGGCCAATCCTGAGGGCTATCGCAAAGCTCTTCGGTTGATGAAGACAGCAGAAAAATTTAATATACCTGTTATCTGTTTGATTGATACACCAGGAGCCTATCCGGGTATCGAAGCCGAAGAGAGAGGCCAAGCCGAAGCTATAGCTCAGAATCTCTTAGAGATGGCCCAACTGCGTGTACCTATACTCTGTTATATTATCGGAGAGGGAGCATCTGGTGGGGCATTAGGTATAGGTCTTGGAGACCGTATCTTTATGTTAGAGTATACTTGGTATACAGTGATATCACCAGAGTCTTGCAGCTCAATTCTGTGGCGTACCTGGGATTTTAAAGAACAAGCAGCAGAGGCGTTAAAATTGACCTCGGAAGATATGTTAGGTTTTGAGTTGATAGATGGCATTATCTCAGAGCCCATTGGAGGGGCCCATTCGGACCCAGACAAGATGGCCAAAATATTAAAAAAACATATTAAGACTCAATTGACCGAAATCAAGGGCTCTACCGCAGAACAATTGATTGACCAGAGGATAAGAAAATATGACGCCATGGGTCGTTTCGTAAAAAAATGATGAGAATTTAAAAGATGGTAGATGCCTTAAAGAGGTATTTTTTTCAGAAAGAGTATAGGAAGGTCCGAATCGATAGCAAGAAAGAAGGAGCTATGGCCAACGGGTTACAGAGCATACTGATCTTAACTGATGCTAGTTATTATGAGCCCCAAGATATTATCAACACCATTGGCCAATTCAAAAATAAAGGCCTGAAATGTAGTGGCTATTTACTAAGCCAGCACAGAACTATAGAGTCTACACCATCTATAGAAATAATTTCGAAGGAGTCGTTGCATTGGTCAGGAGTTCCTAAGCAAGAGCTACTCGTGGATTGGCTACATGATCGTTATGATTTGCTCATCGCCATTAACCCGCTAAAGAATGCAACCATTGATTATTTGATGGCATGTTCTAATAATTTATTGAAGACTTCGATCATTTTTGATGAACAGATGAATCAAAATGCAGACTTTTACTGGCAAGTCAAAGGTGGGGATCGGTCTACCTTAGACGACTATTGCCTAACAATGTATGCAGAGCTGATTAAAATATTTGGATCATGAAACACACAGATTATATAGGGACGGGCGTCGCTCTTGTAACTCCATTTAAGAACGGAGAGGTTGATTATAATGCACTTTCACGCATCATAAATTATGTGTTGGAGGGTGGAGTTGACTACTTAGTTGCTTTGGGTTCGACAGGAGAGACTGCGACACTCAATAGTCAAGAAGCTCGAGATATCTTGACTTATACTATAGAACATGTAGCAGGTAAGGTGCCCATTGTTGCGGGCAATTTCGCTGGAAACAATACTCTTGAGATAGCCAAGAGTATTGAGGCATTTGACTTCACAGGTATTGATGCAATATTGTCTTCGAGTCCAGCCTATGTCAAGCCTTCTCAAGAGGGTATATACAGGCATTATATGGCCTTAGAGCATGTGTCGCCAGTACCCATCATCCTATATAATGTGCCTGGTAGGACCATGTCCAATATGGATTGGACGACAACAGTTAGGCTGGCAGAGGCCAGTAAAAAATTTATTGGGATTAAAGAAGCAACTGGCGATCTAATACAGACGACACGGATTATTAAAAATAAACCGACTGACTTTTTTGTCACTACCGGAGATGACGAGGTGGCTTTGCCCATGATCTCCGTAGGGGGACATGGAGGCATCTCAGTAATAGGCAATGCTCTGCCTAGGCAATTTTCTTCTTTGGTTAGGAGTGCGTTGAATGGAGATTATGATAAAGCTCGAGAGATGAACCATCTTATTTACGATCTACATAAGTGGCTCTATATTGAAGGCAACCCGGTCGGTATCAAAACGGCTATGGAGATACTTGGATTTTGTACTAATGAGGTGCGCCTCCCACTTAGCCCTATATCAAGCGAAAACTATAAATACCTGGAAAGAGCGTTAAGGAAAATTATAGGTTAGAGTATAAAGCATAAAAAATTCTCGCCGACGAGGTCCAAGTTGATAAGATGCTACTGTAGTTCATTGATTAGGATGCTGTTGCGTTTATATTAGTGTGCTTATGACTCATTGGCATAACTACTACTGTTGCATCAGGGCAAACCTTACTATTAGGGGCTTTCCTGATTGTTTAAGTTTGCTATTAAAAAAGAAAGAAAAGGTTTCTAAATTTTTTAATTCATTACTTACTATGTCAATTCAAGAGCTCTTAAAACCACCTTTATAGATTTTTATGCATTACTTAATATTGACTATACTTGGATGGACCCTCTGGCTTAGTAGTGTTTTGGCTCAACCTAGCTCTTTTGATAAACACTCAATCAGCAAGACTGAGCTACTTAATGAGATAGAGCGTAAGTTATCTATCACAGAGGTGGAGTTATCACTAACTAAGAGTTTTATCAGTCGTAATAGCGGATTGACTCATACTTACTTCAATCAAGTGATTGGTGGGATAGAAGTCTATAATGCTGTGTCCAATATTGCTACATCTGCTGATGGCACCATTCTTATGACCAATGTAAGAGCTTATGCTCCTATAGTAGAGACCACACTTAAAGGTATTGATGAGTCTGATGCCTTAGAGTCTGCTCGACATCATTTCGATCTAAATTTTATAGGAACCCCAATAAGGAGAGCCAACATCAAGTCACGCTTTTATGATCCTTCGTTGTCTAAGCGAGATGTCGTAGTCAAGCCAATTTACTATCCACTAAATGATCAATTGATACTTGCTTGGAGTGTAGCATTCGAAAAAATTGATAACCTATATTGGTATGATTTGATTATCGATGCTACGGGAGGTACCGTAATAAATCAAATAGATTGGACCTTAGAATGTTTTGATAACCATCATATATGCGGTGAGGATATGGATAGTGCAACCCTTAACCATGATCATGTCAGTGGTCTTAATAAGAGTGCTTCCATGATGAATAATAGTTATAATGTCTATGCTATGCCATTTGAATCACCATCCGAGGCAGATCGTATGGTTGTGAGTGCTCCTTGGCTAGCTGCCAACAATGCTTCGCCTTTCGGATGGCATGATACAGATGGAACTTCTGGTGCTGAGTTCACCACTACCCGAGGTAATAATGTATATGCCAGTGAAGATGCTGATGGTGATAATATCCCAGGAGTATCACCGGATGGAGGAGCGAATTTAGAGTTTGATTTCCCAATTGATTTATCTACTCAACGACCAGAAGATTATATTGACGCTGCCACGATAAATTTATTTTATTGGAATAATATAGTTCATGATGTTCTCTACGAATATGGTTTTGATGAAGCTGCAGGCAATTTTCAAGAGACTAATTATACTGGTATGGCATTAGGTGGAGATTTTATTAATGCTGATTGCCAAGATGTGTCTGGCATCAATAATGCTACTTTTACTACACCACCTGATGGTATCAACCCTCGGATGACTATGTTTAGATGGTTGGTTTCTGATCTTAATTCAACATCTTTAACAATCAATAGTCCAGGATCAATAGCAGGAATTTATGGTGCAGCCCAATCGACGTTTGGCCTTCAAGATACATCTGTAACTGGTGCATTACAATTAGTAGATGATGGAATAGATGTACCATCTGATGCATGTGAGGACTTAGGTAATACTGGTTTAGAAGGCCTTATTGCCATGGTTGATAGAGGTGATTGTACTTTCGTTAAAAAAGTCAGAGAAGCACAGCAAGCTCAAGCGGCGGGTGTAATAATATGTAATAATGAACCTGGTGCTATTTTTTCGCCAGGCGGTTTTGATAATAATTTAAACATACCTAGTGCTATGGTTAGCCAGCAAGATTGCGATCTCATAAAAATGGAAATGCAATCAGGCACTGTCACTGCTACATTAGAGCTTAATGCGAATTATTTAGATTCGGATCTTGATAATGGGATCATAGCTCACGAGTATGGACATGGATGGTCCAATAGGCTTACAGGCGGAGCGAGTACATCTGGATGTCTTAGTGGTAGTGAGCAGATGGGTGAGGGGTGGAGTGATTTTCTTGGTCTTATTACGACTATCAAACCAGGAGAGATAGGATTAGATAGTAGAGGGATTGGAACATATGTCAGTAGTCAAGATAGTTTAGGATCGGGTATTAGAACTCATCCTTATTCTACGGATCTAACTATTAATCCTCACACCTATGATGATATAGCAAACGAGTCCGTGCCGCATGGAGTTGGCTCGGTATGGTGCGCTATGCTCTGGGATATGACATGGCTATTGATTGATAAGTACGGTTATGACCCTGACATCTATCATGGCACTGGAGGTAACAACATTGCTCTTGCTTTGGTAGCTGAAGGTCTAATGTTGCAACCTTGTGATCCAGGATTTGTGGATGGTCGAAATGCCATACTGGCTGCTGATGTAGCTATGTATGGAGGAGTCAATCAGTGTTTGATATGGGAGGCGTTCAGTAGACGAGGATTAGGATTTAGCGCTGATCAAGGAACATCCACATCTAATGCAGATGGGACCGAGGCATTCGATATGCCACCTTCATGCTTTGGATGTATGGATCTCATGGCCTTAAATTTTGACCTTTTGGTTACTCAGGATGATGGATCTTGCTACTCTTGTAATGACGGAGTACAAAATGGCAATGAGGATGATGTGGATTGTGGTGGATCTGATTGCGATCCTTGTCCATGTACTGATGTTGAGATTACATATGATGGTACAGTATCAGGGGTGACAATACCAGATGGTACGGACGAATTTGTAAAACAATGGATAGAAACTCAAGGAGAGGTAACTATAGACGCCGGTACAATTATCAAACTGAGAGCTGGTCAGTATATCGAAATAATGGCAGATTTCGAAGTCCCTCAGGGTGGAGAGCTTCTATTGGACATAGCAGATTGTGACGACACGGCTAATGATTAGTGTATTCATTAAACGACTAATCTCCTCGCAATCTGTCCCATAAGTTCTTTAAGGCTTTCTCTCTATCTCTTGGGGGTGGGCCGCCATTAACCTGGGTCAATTCGTAATAGCCTTCGCTGTTAGCCTTTATAGGGAAATTAAAGATATAGCTCTTGCTATCTGCAGCATCGTCAAATTTGCCGAACCGCATATCATTAAATTGTAGGACGCCTTCGTCCAGCTCTGATATAGAATAATAGTTATTGCTAAACCATTTCAGCGTCTCAATAGTGTCATCGTGGTGGTCGCTTATTCTCAGCATGGAGTCATTGCGAGGGGTAAAGCTTAGTTTAACTTCCTTGTTTTCGTCCCATAGAGAGTATAGACCTGAGTAGTAACCATCGTTAGTCTCGGCAAGACAATACCACAAGATATTATTGAGTATAGTAGGGCTGGTCATAACTCTGTGGTATGAGATATCTTGTTGATTGAGGCTATGTATTAGCACTTGATGTACCTGCCTCTTATTACTCAAACACCATATCATATATATCGAACTGAGCGCAATACCGCCCCAGGCCATTGTCCTCCTAAGGGCGTTACTCTTAGCCAAGAAAGCGAGGATCACGATGCATATTAGAAAAGGTATGGTATAAAGGGGATCAGCGACCGAGATGGTATTGAACGCTACTCTATATGATGAGAATGGCTGAAATAATTGTGTTCCATAAGTGGTGAAGCAATCAAGGATAGGATGAGTCATTAGACCCCAGAAAAAAAGTTGCACCCATTGAGCATAAGTGGCATCGGGCTTAGGGGCTACTCTTTTAAAATATCTATTGTACAGTATCAGTCCAGTTAGAATGAGTAGCACGATACCAAGCAATGGTGATATGCCAAGTTCAAACCGAGATAGAAAGTAACAAACGCCAACAGGAAAGCTAAACCAAAGTATACTAGCAAGATAGTGATGGTTATGGAGCGTATACATCTTACGTACCAACCACGCAAAAACAAATGAACCGATGATGGCGAATAGAATGGAGTGTGATATGCCCCGGTGATATACTAATCCCTGCAGTTCAGTGACGAATGGTCCTGACAATACATCTAAGTCTGGAATGGTTCCAGCGATCGCTCCCCAGAGTAGTGCTCTATTTCCAATCTTTTTGCCAAGTACGATTTCTCCTACAGCAGCTCCAAGAGTGATCTGGGTTAATGAGTCCATTTAATCAGCTGGGTGTATTTTAAGCTTATATATAGCTTGCTTAGATGCTGATTGCTCAGCTGATTTTTTGCTAAAATCGTCGGAGACAGATACTTCCTCTCCATCTACTAAGACGGCTACTTTAAATCGATCCCGCTTATCCATTTTGTATTTTGACAGCAAGCGATAGTCTATGCTAATGTTGTTTTTTTGTCCCCATTCGAGGAGTCGAGATTTGAAGTTGTCATCTTGGCTCTCGAGGATATGTATATCGAGATTTTTTAAAAGGATCTCGTTTACTACGTAGTTTTTAGTTGGGAGATATCCTTTCTCCAGATAGATCGCTCCTATGAGCGCCTCAAAGGCATTTCCAAGCATTGAGTTGCTTAGCCTTCCCTGAGAGTAGTCACTTAGTATCATATCTAACCCCATTTGATTGGCCAGTTGATTAAGCGTTTTTCTCTTGACTATTTTTGACCTCATTTTGGTCAAGAATCCTTCATTTTGGAGAGGATATTTTTTAAATAGATATTCCGCAACTATGGTGCTCAATACACTGTCACCAAGATACTCGAGGCGTTCATTATGTTGGTTGTTTTGGGTGAGTTCATCATTCATAGATTTATGATAGAACGCCAACTTGAATAAGTGTAGCCTCTTAGGCGTAAAGCCGAGTACTTGCCGCAATCTTTTGGCCAAGTATTTATCCTTAGAAAAGTAGTAATTGTATGTTTCTCTAATCAAACTTTATGTAACTCTATCATTAATTTAATACGCTATTCCTCGAATTTTTTAAATATCACAGAGGCGTTATGACCCCCGAATCCAAAAGTATTACTTAAGAAAGCATTTACTTTTCGTTCTTGAGCCTCATTAAAGGTAAAGTTTAATTTAGGATCAATTTCAGGATCATCAGTAAAATGATTGATCGTAGGAGGGACAACTCCTTCTGTCATAGCAAATAAGCCTGCAATAACTTCAATAGCTCCTGCCGCTCCTAGTAAATGTCCTGTCATAGATTTGGTTGAGCTAATATTTAGATTGTATGCATGATCTCCAAATACCTTTTTAATCGCTTTGCACTCGGCTCTATCACCAAGAGGTGTGGAGGTGCCGTGTACATTGATATAGTCTATGTCTGTATAGTTCATCTTTGCATCAGCCAGTGCATCAATCATAACTTGAGTGGCGCCAAGGCCCTCAGGATGGGGTGCAGTGATGTGATGAGCATCTGCAGTCATACCTGCTCCAACTATCTCTGCTATAATATTTGCACCTCTTGCTTTGGCATGTTCTAAGGATTCAAGTACGAATCCTCCTGCGCCTTCTCCGATGACAAACCCGTCTCTATCTCGATCAAATGGTCTTGACGCTGTAGCTGGATCGTCATTTCGAGGAGATAGTGCCTTCATAGAAGCAAAACCACCAACGCTTGTTTTCGTTACTGCTGCCTCAGATCCTCCTGTTACAATCACATCGGCACGACCTATTCTGATGGTATCCATCGAGACGGCCAGTGCATGTGTAGAGGTAGCACAAGCCGACGCTATACCATAGTTAACTCCTCTGAGTCCATACTTAATAGAAATATGGCCAGCAGCTATATCTATGATTAACTTGGGTATTAAAAAAGGATTGTATCGTGGAGGGCCTTCATTTTGAGCCGCATAACTGATTTCTGATTCAAGGACTTCAAAACCTCCTATACCGCTTCCCCAGATAACTCCAGCTTTGGCAAGGTTCACTTTTTCAAAGTCAATACCACTATTGGCTATGGCCTCATCAGCTGTGATGATTGCATATTGACTAAACGGGTCAAGCTTTCTGACTTCTTTCCGATGAAAATAGTTCTGAGGATCATATCCTTTGAGCTCACAGGCGAATTTCGTCCTGTACTGGTCCGGGTCAAAATGAGTGATCGGCCCAGCACCACTAACTCCATTAAATAAACCTTCTTTGTAAGCATTGATATCAAGACCAATAGGTGTTAAGGCTCCGATGCCTGTTACTACAACTCTGCGCATAAGATAAAATTACCGATTTAAGAATGGCTGGAATAAAAAAATCCACAATCTGTCTATAACTGATTGCGGATTTTTAAAATATTAATTAAATCTATTAAGATTTAGCTCCCGTAAGATAGCTCACAGCATCTCCTACAGTTTCGATTTTTTCTGCTTCTTCGTCGGGAATGGCAATGTCAAATTCTTTCTCGAACTCCATAATAAGCTCAACAGTGTCCAATGAGTCCGCTCCAAGATCATTAGTGAAGCTGGCTTCATTTGATACTTCGGATTCGTCCACTCCTAATTTGTCAATTATAATCTTTTTAACTTTTGCAGCAATCTCTGCCATGGTTATAACATTTTAATGAATCGCAAAATTACATCTTTAAAAGTGAATGTCGATAATTAAAGTTCCAGTAATTAATGTTTTTCTATTTTTGAAAGGTCATTAAAAAAGGTATATGAAAGTAACTGATCATCAGAATACAAAGATCGTGGCCACAGTAGGCCCAGCATCTAGCGCCCCAGAAAAATTATTAGAATTAGTAAAAGCAGGTGTTGATATATTTAGATTGAACTTTTCTCATGGTACCCATGAGAATCATCAAGAAGTCATAAATAGCATCGTGCAAATCAATGATAAACATGGATTGCACATAGGAATATTGGCGGATTTGCAAGGACCCAAATTGAGGGTAGGTATCGTACAAGAAGGTGGCATTCCATTGTCAAAAGGACAGATTATAAGGTTTACCAATGAAGAATGCATCGGCACGAAAGAGAAGGTGTACATGAAATATCCAGAATTCGCCAATGATGTTAATGTAGGAGAGAAAGTGCTTTGTGATGATGGAAAGCTGGTTTTTGAGGTTGTGTCAACAGATAAAAAAAGTGAAGTAGATATGAAGGTTCTTTTTGGAGGACTGCTTCATTCTAATAAAGGGGTCAACCTCCCTGAAACTAAAATTTCGCAACCCTGCCTCACTGAGAAAGATTTAAAAGATCTAAAGTATGTATTGACGCAGCCGGTTAATTGGATTGCTCTTTCATTTGTCAGAAGAGAGGAAGATGTCTTAGAATTAATAAGCCATATCGAAGCTGCAGGACACGATGCCAAGGTCATTTCTAAGATTGAGAAGCCTGAAGGGGTAAAGAACATAAAAGGAATCATCAAAGCGTCAAATGCGATAATGATCGCTCGAGGAGACTTAGGAGTGGAGGTCCCGATAGAAAAGGTCCCTTCGATTCAGAAGAGAATCATCAAGATGTGTATACAGAGAGCCAGACCTGTAATAGTGGCTACTCAGATGATGGAGAGCATGATGAAAAATCCAAGCCCGTCAAGAGCCGAGGTGACAGATGTTGCTAATGCGGTACTGGACGGAGCGGATGCTGTGATGCTTAGTGGAGAGACCTCAGTGGGTGATCATCCTATTAAGGTGGTTGAGTCTATGAACAGAATCATAGCCGAAGCTGAAAAAAATTACGAACTAAAAGATAAAAGACCTAAAGCAAGCACTAAGGCAACAACATATCTGTCCGATACCATATGCTTAAGAGCTGCTAAATTAGCCGAAGAGATAGGGGCAAAGGCGATAACAGGTCTCACTGTATCTGGATATACTGCCTTTAAAATCTCAAGTTATAGGCCCAAATCAAGGATCTGCATATTTTCCAATAATAGTAGTATGCTCAAGACACTGAACTTGCTATGGGGCGTTCGGACATATTATTATGATGAATTTACGACTACTGATGGAACCATAGAGGATAAAATTGACATTCTCAAGTCAAGAGAAGTCATCAAGCCAGGTGAGATCATAGTCAATACGGGGAGCATGCCTATCAAGAAGAGGTTTAGAACCAATATGATGAAAATCACTATAGTCGAATAGGATTGTAACAATCTGGCTTGGCCTCAATCGTTTATGTATAATCAGTGAAGTGCTATGTGCAGATTTAACTTTTTTATTTTCTTAATTATGTTTTCTGTAGGTATATCTGCTCAAGGTATCTATAGTGAAGATGATATAAAGGTCCAGCGCCTCTTTATACAGGCCAATCAATATAAGATACTAGGCAAGTTTGATAAGGCTATTAAGTCTTATGAGTCTATATTAGATCATGATCCATTAAATGCAGCAGCACAGCATGATCTTGCAAGAGTGCTCTTGGCAAGTGAACGCAATGATGAGGCTATCAAAGCAGGAAAGAATGCTGTTAAATATGAACCATCAAATGTTTGGTATCAACTGACACTTTCTGAAATATATGATGCAGATGGAGATTGCCATAATGCAGCCAATACACTCGCAAGTATCATCAAACTAAAGCAAGATAATGACCTATATCGAAGGTGGTTTAGAGCTCATGTGCTCTGTGAGAATTGGCCAAAAGCGCTCGAAGTAACAGATCATGCTATAGCACAAAAAGGATTGTCACTCTATTGGTTAGATGAAAGTGTCAATATGTTTCTTGAGATGGGCAAAGAAAAGGAAGCCATTAAAAGAGTCCAGAGTTACCTTAATGACCAACCGGAGGACATCGATATATTAGAAAGACTGACTAATCTATATCTGATAACTGGTGCAGAAAATAAAGCAGATAAAGTGCTTAATCAGATTCTGTTGCTAGATCCAACTAACGAGTTTGCTTCTTATCAAAAGGCAAAAAAAGAAAATGACCTTGAAGATTCAGATGGAGATCTATTAACCATGGTTAAGGATAGTAGACTTGATTTGGATTATAAGATAAGAGCGCTGATCCCGGCGCTGCATATTGCAAGTAGCCCCATTGAGCTCACAGAGCTATTGTCATGTGCGGAGCATTTGATTAGTGAGTATTCGGACGATGCTAAACCATATGCCCTCAAAGGAGATGTACACATGATGATGGATAACTATAAATCAGCTATAGATTCCTATGAAAAGACCATCTCTATAGACAAGAGTAACTATCAGGTATGGAGCCAAATGCTGTATGCCTATATGATCACCGGACGATACGATGAATTGGAAGAGCGCTCATATCAAGCGATGGATTATTATCCTAATCAGAGTGGTCCTTACTTGTATTATGCGATGTCAGGATTAGAATTAAATGATGTAGATCAGGCAGCAGAATACTTGGAAGAGTTTCGATTCATAGGGTCTAAAGAGTCTTTTATGGTAGATCTGAGCTATCTGTTAGAGGGTAGATTGATGATGGCAAGAGGTGCGTCGGAACAGGGAATTAAGGTGCTACAGGAGTATATAACTCAATCAAAAAGTCAAAACCCTAAGCTATTAGAACTATTGGGCGATCTCCATTTTGATAAAGGAGATAAGGCCCAGTCAGAGAAATACTGGAGGCAGGCCATAGACCATGGAGGGGACATCGACAAGTTAAATTCAAAAATTGAATCGATTTAAGAAATGAACCGATGGTCCATCTCACTTATCATATTGTCCCTTGTCGCTGTCTTAGGATGTAAGTCTACCGAAGACATCCCAAGAGCTAAAAAGGCTTCGCTCGTAGAAGTCTTAAACCAAATGGCAGAAAAACAAAAAGAGTACCATTGGTTTGCCGCTAAAGCCAAAATCAAGTTTGAGGGCGCCGAGATGCGAATCGGTGGACGGTCCAATATTAGGATGATCAAGGATAGTTTACTTTGGATGAACTTTAAGAAAGTGAGTATAGAAGGTTCGAGAGCCCTAATACGTCAAGATTCGTTTTGGATATTGTACCGACTGGATGATGTCTACGAGGCAGGTAGTTTTGATGAATTAGTGGATTACTATAACATCAATCTGAGCTATGGTCAACTGCAAGACATGATGGTAGACAACTTGTATATACCCTCTCAAGAAGAAGTGCGCAAGTTTGAGACAAAGAAAATGCACTTTATAGACTATTATCTAAATGGAGATTATTATCAATATGCCATAGATGGACATTACAATGTGAGAGAAATGCTCATGAGAGACTCTTTAAATAGGTCGCTTTTAATCACATTTGGAGATTTTGATGAGGGAGGATTTGCAAGGTCTAAGAGTATCAAGGTTGCTTTACCTGACGAAAGTATATCTTATGTTTCTTTAAATTTTAGTGATGTGGAGTTTGATGTTCCTAAAAAAATCAAATTTGAAGTACCTAGTCATTATAATAAGCTGCCTTAGCAATTGTCTCATATATACCCCTATCGTTGGCCAGACGATAGAAGGGTATAGCACCCAGAGAGCGCTTATCAATCAACACATAGGACTGCTTGATAAAAATCTAAAGGCAAGAGAGACTGAGCGCTATTCAATGTTACAGCGATATGACCTAACTCAAAATAAAATAGACCAAAGAGAATCCCTAATATCGCTGATCAAAGAAGAAATCGTTGTCATTGAAGATTTACAAAATCGGACCACTGCTGCATATTCATTATTGTCCAAAGAGTTGTCACATGACCAAGAGCAACTTGCCAAAATCCTACGACATGATTTTTACCAAGACTTGATTAGGATAAAAAACGGTGATCAAATATCTGAGCAAACCCTTATAGAATTGAGTTTAAGAGATAGATATATGGCACACATAAGGGATCGACTATTATCAGACATGTCGATAATGGATAGATCTCAGTCAATCATTAGAGATAGTATCAAGTTTTTAACACAGTTAAAAGAAGATAAGTTATACCTCCTGAACCAAGAAGAACTGAATATCAATGCGCTAAGGAGAGATATCAATCAAAATGAAAACCTACTGTCGAGCATCCAGGAAGAAGAAGCCCGATTAAAAGAAAATCTGCTGAAGCAGAAAGCCGAACAACTACGGATAACAAACTATATAAAGGGATACATGGGCAGTGCAACGCCACCAGCAACGCCTACAGCTTCTAATGTTACTCCCAAGGGTTTTGCAGGCAAGAAGAAGAACTTAAGTTGGCCGGTCTCTAATGGATTGATTACTAATCACTTCGGAGTAAAAGAACATGCGTCTCTCAGCAATGTTAAGGTAGAAAACAATGGCATTGACATGCTCTGCGATCCTTCCTCTGATGTGCAATCAGTATATGATGGAATAGTCATCCTCGTCAGAGAGCAATCTCCATATGGATATATTGTTATCATAAATCATGGCGATTACACGACAGCCTATTATAATTTGAAAAAGGTGTTTGTTGATAGCGATAGTAAGATAAAAGAAGGCCAGAATATAGGACAATTGTCTACGGAATCCTCTGGAGCACCTTTTCATTTTGAGATATGGTACGATCAAAATCATATTGACCCCGAAGAATGGCTTAGAAATAGATAGATTTGTATGATTAAAGTTGGGCATGTCTGATAGTTGGGATGTAGGTAAACAAAAAAAGAGCGGATTAAAGAAAGGTATCGAGAGAGCCGTACTGGTTGGTATCATACGTCGAGGACAATCTAAAGAAGAGGTTATCGAGTATTTGGATGAACTTGAATTCTTGGCTTTTACAGCAGGAGCCAAAAGTGTCAAGAGGTTTGCCCAATCCATGGATCACCCCAATTCACGAACCTTTATAGGTGATGGTAAGGCGCAAGAGATCGCTGACTATATAGAGAATAATGATATCGATTTAGTCATTTTTGATGACGACCTTACGGCCAAGCAAAATGGTATCCTTGAAGAGTTGTTCAAGCGCAAGATCATAGATAGGAGCACATTGATTTTAGACATTTTTGTTAGTAGAGCGAGAACGGCACAAGCGCAAACTCAAGTTGACCTTGCTCAAATGCAATATCTTCTGCCTCGATTGAGAGGACTGTGGACCCACCTAGAGCGACAGCGAGGAGGTATCGGGATGAGAGGCCCTGGAGAACAAGAGATCGAAACGGATAGACGTATCGTCAGAGACAAGATATCCAAGCTTAAGAAGAAGCTCGAAAAGATAGATCGTCAGAATCAAACGCAGCGAGCTAATAGGTCTGAACTCATCCGAGTGGCGCTGGTCGGATATACTAACGTGGGTAAATCAACCTTGATGAACCTCTTGAGCAAGTCCGAGGTGTTTGCCGAGGATAAGCTATTTGCTACTCTTGATACTACGGTACGCAAAGTAGTCTTTGGGAGGATGCCGTTTCTACTGTCAGATACTGTAGGCTTCATACGCAAGCTGCCGCATCATCTAGTAGAAAGTTTTAAGTCTACACTTGATGAAGTAAGGGAGTGTGATGTGCTGATCCATGTAGTTGATATGGCTCACCCTCAATATGAGGATCATATTAAGACTGTTGACGAGACGCTCAAATCTTTAGACGTAACGGACAAACGACAGTTGCTTGTGTTCAATAAATTAGATCTATATCGAGAAAGATATTTTGACGATCTTATAGATCAAGAGGACAAAGTTGAAATCCTCTCAGAGCTCAAAAACCAACTCTCTAATAGATATCAGGATTCGAGAGTTTTGTTCATCTCTGCTCTGGGCAAAGAGAATATTGATGAACTAAGAAAGATAATGACCGAAGAAATAGAATCAGAGTATAAGATTAGGTATCCTTATCGAACACATCATTTTTAGTGCATTGAACAATATAGAATAACAAGAAAACTGGATGAATATCTTACAGAAGTATGCGCATCTATTAGTGCATTATTGTTTAGAGTTAACACAAGGTCAGCAACTATTTATACAGTCTACTACGCTGGCAGAGGAACTCGTCAGAGAGATTTACAAAGAGGCCCTCAAAGTTGGTGCTCATGTAGAGATTGATATGACCTTTAGAGGCAAAAATAAGATCTATCTGGACCACGCATCTGCAGATCAGTTGACACATGTATCTCCAGTTAAGAAGCATATTATAGAACACTTTGATGCCTATCTCTATGTGCGGGCTCCTTTTAATCTCAGAGAAGATGCTAATGTAGATCCCGATAAAAGAACCAAGAGATCATTGGCTAATCAAGATGTGAACCAGATTTTTTCTGAACGAACGGCAGACGGTAGCCTTACGAGATCCCTATGTCAGTTTCCCACTCAGGCCAGCGCTCAAGAGGCAGGCATGTCCTTAGAAGAATATCAACAATTTGTATTTACCGCGTGTTATCTATATGATGATGATCCGGCAGCTTCATGGAGAAAGGTTAGATCGGACCAGCAAAGGTTTGTGGATCACCTCAATCAAGCTAAAATGGTCAGATATGTAGGACCACATACTGATATTTCCTTCAGTGTAGAAGGTCGTACATGGATCAATTCTGATGGTAGGGTCAATATGCCAAGTGGCGAAGTGTTTACTGGGCCAGTAGAGGACTCAGTCAATGGTCATGTATATTTTGACTACCCATCGATTTACAATGGGAAAGAAGTGAGTGGCATCAAGTTTGACGTGAAGGATGGCCATATTGATTCCTATTCGGCACAACAAGGACAGGAGGTCTTAGATGAAATTATGTCCATTGAGGGTACAAGATATTTTGGAGAGGTGGCCATTGGGACCAACTATAATATTACACAACCGACGAAAAACATTCTCTTTGATGAGAAAATAGGTGGTACTATACATATGGCGATAGGTCAAAGTTATATACAGACAGGAGGTGTCAACAAGTCAGTGATACATTGGGATATGATTTCAGATATGACTGAGGGCAAGATCTTTGCCGATGGTAAGTTAATTTATCAAGAGGGTCGCTTCACTATTTAGTCTGGATAATTGATTTTAATCTCAGTTCTTCTATTGTACTGATGTTCTTGCTCGGTACAATAAACCCCATTGGTACAATGATTGCGGATTTCTCTTTCTCCCATACCTAGAGCTTTGATCCTGTCTGAGGG
>CAZJHC010000035.1:0-16676 GCA_964545645.1 uncultured Saprospiraceae bacterium | reverse complement strand
CACTGTGCGTTGTGCCATTGTCTGTGATGACGAGAACAAAACCAAGGCTAGTACCGTAAACACTAGCGTAAATAGTTTCTTCATACGACTAAATTGATTAAATAGTTAAAAAATTAGTTCAATTTTTAAGGAGTGTTAATTTTAAATCTCCTAAAAAGTAGTTCATTGGACATCACAAATTTATTTAGAGCTTTACTTTTTTATCTGCAATTAATCCAATAAACTCAAAAGAAATAAACATACCTTAATAAAGTGCAACGGAGCGGACGATATTTAGAGGCACAATTTTGCAGAATTGAGCTAAAACCTTTACGTCAACGTTAATGTAGATAATATTCACAGCAAGAAAATATGAGAAAGAGAGCCACCTTAAAAGATATTGCAAAAGCTCTTAATATATCAATTACCACAGTATCAAGAGCACTTAATGATAAGGCCGACATAAGTCCTGAGACTAAAAAAGCGGTTTTGGACGTCGCAAGAATATTGGACTATAAGCCTAATGCGATAGCCGTATCCCTTAGAAAAAACACACCGACTAAGATCATAGGAGTCATCTTGCCATCAGTGGATCACTATTTCTTCAGCACAATATTAAAAGGCATTATGACCTCTGCCCACCTCAGTGATTATATGGTAATGATCGGTGAGTCTAATCAAGACTATAAAAAAGAGATCGCAATAATTGAACAATTTGCAGATCATCTAGTATCAGGAGTCATATTTGCCCCATCAAGAAATCCAGAGTCATTTGAAAATTCTAAACTACTAGAAAAGAGAAATCTACCGTATATAATCATCGATCGGAAGTTTGAAAATTTTGGGGGTAGTTATGTACAACACGACAACTTCAGCGGGGCATATGCCGCTGTATCGCATCTTATCGCCCAAGGATATAAAAAAATAGGCCATATAAGAGGTCACGAAGAATGCAGCATCTCCAATGAACGATACCGTGGTTTTGAACAAGCCTTAGAAGATCATGGACTCAATCGATATGACAACCTGATTAAAAAGTCCATGAATTTCACAAAAGAAGATGGAACTCAACTTTGCAGGATTATGTACTCAGATCAGAACAATAAGCCAGACGCCATATTTGCCGTAACTGATAGTGTCGCATCAGGGGTATATGAATATGCCCAACAAAATAATATCAGCATCCCCGATGAATTGGGCATCGTCGGTTACAGCAACTCAGAAGTATCCCAGATCTTACATCCTAAATTATCGTCAATAGAGCAAAATGGTAATGATATGGGAAGGACAGCTTTTAATTTTTTAAGAGAACAATTGAAGAATAAAAATTCAATATTCCAAAAGACCTTTTCTACCAAATTGCTCATACGAGAATCGAGTGTCATTAAAAACGCCCTGGGCAACTAAAGAGATTCATTGCAAAGTCTCAGTAAAAATTCAATATTTGTCGCTTCTTAAATCATAGAACATGAGACGCTATAACTACTGGATTTTAGGTTTAATTGTATGCTCTTTTTATCAATGTCAGTCAGTTACTACAAATGAACCAGGATTGGCCAATCCAGAATTCTATCATCATAGTGTTAAGAAACTTTCAGACATCATTGTCTATGATATTTTTTCGCCGCCAGTGGCAAGCAGAAACTATGCTTACCCCAATATAGCCGCCTATGAGGTTCTTGCTGCCCTTGATGATTCCTATCTGAGTTTAGCAAATCAGATTACCAATTTTACGGCAGGTCCAAGTGTCCCAGAAGGAGAGGTTTCTACGGCCGTTGCAGCATTAGAAGCTTTTATTATCACAGCAAAACACTTCATTTTTTCTGAGCAAAAACTAATCTCTTATCAAGAAGAGCTCCACAAACAATTAAGGGAGCAAGGCATATCTAAAAAAGTCTTTAAGAACTCTGTCGCCTATGGTACCGCAATGGCGGAGCATATCATAGCCTACTCTGATGGAGACAACTATAAACAGAGTAGAACATTTCCTAAATATGCTGTTAGCTCAGATCCAGCCCTATGGAAGCCTACGCCTCCTGGATACATGGATGGAATAGAGCCACACTGGAGGGATATACGATCCTTTGTGCTTGATTCTGCCAATCAATTTGTCCCACATCCTCCTACTCCATTTGATATGACCAAGGGGTCTAAGTTTTATGAAGAGACGATGGAAGTCTATAATATAGTCGCTAACGAAACCGAAGAAACCAAAGAGATTGCCAGTTTTTGGGATTGTAATCCATATGTACTCAACGTCACTGGACATGTTATGCATGCCACAAAGAAAATCACTCCAGGTGGCCACTGGATAGGAATTACGGCATTGGCTTGTGAAAAATCTAACGCTGACCTTGCAACGACAATAAAAGCATATACACTAACCTCTATTGCCCTGGCCGATGGATTTATCAGTTGTTGGGACGAAAAGTATCGTAGCAATCTTGTTAGGCCTGAGACAGTTATTAATGAGTATATAGACGAAGACTGGATTCCAACCCTTCAAACGCCACCATTCCCAGAGCATACAAGCGGTCATAGCGTTATCTCCAGAGCCGCTGCGGTAGTATTGACCAGTATATTTGGAGATGATTTCTCTTTTGACGATACTGTAGAGCTAGAGTATGGGTTGCCCGTTCGATCTTTCAACTCCTTCTATGCCGCCTCTGACGAAGCCGCAATAAGTAGATTATACGGGGGCATACACTATAAGCCTGCTATTGACTATGGTGTCTCTCAAGGAGAAAAGGTAGGAAAGCTAATCTTAGAAAGAATCCGAATGAACTAATCTTTAACCCTGTAAGAAGGGGTTGTTTTTTCTTTCAAAACCGATCGTTGTGGAAGGACCATGGCCAGGATAAACAATATAATCATCAGGCAAAGTCATCAGCTCATCCTTGATACTTTTAATCAATGTATCGTAATTGCCCCCAGGTAGATCAGTCCTCCCAATACTGCCATGAAATAATACATCTCCTCCGATAACCTGTTTAGACTGTGGTTCAATAAAACAAAGACTGGCAGGAGAGTGTCCAGGAGTAAAGACTACCCTTAACTCAACCTCACCAAACACAAGTGTATCCCCAGGGCTAATATATCTTTCTATGGCAGGTGATTCGTCATAAGCGATACCATACATCTTGCTAACCTGTACATTGGCCTGCAATACAGGAATTTCTCCTTGATGGGCTTCCAATGGAAGATTATATAGATTAGCAACATACTTATTGCCTAAGACATGATCGATATGACAATGAGTGTTGATTAATCTTACAGGCTTTAGATTCTTCTTAGCGATCAACTGAGATAATGTATGGCATTCTGATTCATTTGAGCAACCAGGGTCTACTATGATGCATTCTTTGGTTTTGGGACATTCAGCGACAACTGTATTCTCCTGAAATGCATTGAATGTTAAGATCTCGATATTCATAATTTACAAATGTACTTGAGATAGTTTATATTCATCATATCTAATGATTTATTGATGCGATTACCTTTTTGTATCTCAGCTTTAATAATACTCTACATAGGTGTGGGCAGTAATATCTGTGGCCAAAGTATCAGAACAGAATTTGGCAAAAATCGAATACAGTATCATGATGATTTTACTAAATGGTGGGAGTATGAAACTCAAAACTTCATAGTCTATTGGTATGGTAAGGGCAGAAACATCGCTCAGGCCACGGTACAAATAGCAGAGTATATCCATACAGATATTCAAAATATCGCCGAGCATAGAATCAATGATAAAATTGAGATCATCGTCTACACAGACATTTCAGATTTGTTGCAAAGTAATATAGGCACAGAAGAAACCTTTGAAACAAGACAAGATGAGACTAAGGTTATAGGGAGTAGGATATTTGTCTATTTTGATGGTAATCATAAACATCTGGAGCGCAACATTAAAAATGGTATCGCTCATGTTTACGTTAATTCGATGTATGCCCCTAATGGGCTACAGAGTGTCATCCAAAGTGACCCTGATTTAAATTTACCAAAATGGTATCAAAAAGGATTTATCAATTATGCCGGGAGCCAATGGGATCCATATATAGAGGATGAATTGCGTGAAATCTGGAATCAAAATAAATCACGGTATCAAGATTTTAATTTTTTAGCCAATCAATATCCTCGTTTAGCTGGACATACAATGTGGTACTACATATCTCAACGATACGGAAAGACTTCAATAACTACGCTGTTATATCTCATGAGGTTGCGTAATGACTTTAACGAGAATCTCGAATTTGTCTTTGGAATCAATGAAAAACAACTCACAAAAGAATGGTATCAATTTTATAAATCACACTTTGGAGTAGAGACGAATTTAGAATCTATAGATAAGAATATTGAAGTAAATCAAGGTTATAAAAAATATTGGCCCAAGAGTACATTTGAGTTAAGTCCAGATGGTCGCACCTTGGCCTATGCCGTCAATCAAATAGGCAGAGCGGAGATCAAGCTATATGATATCAAGAGTGGGAATGATATAAGCATCATGAAATATGGTAGCAAAAATGCAGTACAATCCACAGATTATAACTACCCACTAATCGCCTGGCATCCTACCAGAGAGGAGATAACTATCGCTTACGAATTTAGAGATAAGATCATACTCCGAAAAGTAGACCTAATAACCTCCGAGTATGCAGAACAGTCCATCCCCGAAAACCTACAAAGGATTTATTCTATAGATTATATATCGGACGAGGAGTACCTAATGTCTGGGGTTGAAAACGGATACTCCGATCTCTATACATATCATGCCAGATACCGCAGAGTTACTGCCATCACTGACGACTATCATGATGACATCGACGCCACTTATGTCAATATAGGTGGTCAGTGGGGTGCATTATTTTCTTCTAATAGAATGTCCTCACAAATCCTCCCTGAACGGCTAGACACGACATTGCCAACAGGCCAATTTGATATTTTCTTTCTTCCATTAGAAAATGATTTTGCCCTTAGACTGACCAATACTCCTGACACCGATGAATATGAACCTCACATCGCCAATGATCACTTTTTAGTATACTTATCAGATGATAGTGGCGTAAAGAACAGGTGGATCATAGATCTCAGCAGCCGTCGGCCTCCTTATCAGAACTCAAACTATGATCGCAATATCATCAATCACGTCGCCACCATAGATAGCGATAAGTATGTGTGGCAATCATATAATGATCGTGCCTATAGATTCTATATCTCTCAACCCAGTTGGACTGAAAAAAGAGATGGCAAGAAAATAGAAGAATCTGAGGGCACTATTACTGATGCTGACTCTATAGAACTCTTCTCTCTTAAACCGAACCAATTAATACAAAGTAGGTTTAGCGATCCAATAATTCTTGAGCCCCTTGAAACCAACATCGACTTCAAAATCGTCAAACGGACATATCAAAATATTAAGTCCTTGGAAAGCAAGAGTGTGCAAAAATTCATTGCTGCTCGTGCCGTCGCTTCTCGGAGACAATTCAAATTGGAAGATATCGTAACTCGTATGGACAACGAGATCCTTTTTGATGGTTTAGAAACTACGGCCATAGATAATGAGATCGAAGCTCAGCAAACGGGATTTTTGGTCAAGGCTATCTCAAAAGATATTTTTGAAGACTTTGAAGTCACCTTGGGAGCCCGTATACCTACAGACTTTAGAGGTACAGAATTTTTTGCAATCCTCGATGACAACAGAAAACGATTAGACCACAGGTATGCTCTCTATCGAAAACAACGTGGTCAAGAGTTCGCTGGCGAACGTCTAAGAGAACAGACATTGGTAGGTCTATATCAAGCGAGCTACCCATTAGACACCTATACCAGCATAAGAGGTATTGCTACCCTACGTATTGATGAGACCTTTCTTCTCAATCGCAACCCAGCGACTGTAGAATTTGGACAATCCAACGAGCAACGTATAGGAATCAAAGGAGAATATGTATATGATAATACGCTTGATATAGACCTCAATCTAAAACATGGCACTCGGTACAAGGCTTACATTCAGGCTATTAATCGCTTTGATCTGAGCCTACAGGATGGATTTAATCTTGATTTCAGTCGAGCATTTACCACAATTTTGGGATTTGATGCTAGGCACTATGTTCCTTTATTGCGAAATTCTATCATTGCCTTAAGAACCTCTGGGGCAACTTCTTTTGGCTCAGAAAAAATGCTTTATTTCATAGGAGGGGTAGATGGTTGGATCACGCCAAAAGTTAATCAGGACATACCAGTACGACAGGATATAGACTTTGCATTTAAGACCAATGCTCCTAACCTGCGAGGGTTTGATCACAATATACGCAATGGTCAGACCTATCTAATCGCCAGTACTGAGTTGCGTATTCCTATTTTTAAATATTTTAGTCGTAGTGAGTTGCGGTCTAAATTTCTTCGAAATGTACAGATCACAGGCTTTGTTGACGCTGGTTCAGCATGGTACGGGTTGCTCCCCTCTTCAGATCTTAATGATATAATTAATACTACTACTGTTACTGGTCCTGGTATCACAGTTCAAGTAGATCTGGACAGAAGACCCTTCGTTTACAGTTACGGTTTTGGAGCTCGTATTTTCTTTTTAGGTCACTTTATCCGAGGGGACTATGCTTGGGGTGTAGAGAGCGGCATCACACAGAATCCCCGATTCACACTTTCTCTGGGCACTGAGTTTTAACTTTAAACGGCCCATTGTAATGGAGCCTTATAGATAGTAAAGGTTAATCACCATTCGGTCTTATTAGCTATCAGCTCGATTTGTTGCATCATATTTCTTTTGGCTTTGCCAGGCGCCATAATAAATCCATCGATCTGTAACATTTTTTTCTCATCCTCATTGACAATCACATAGCTTAGAAAAGGGCCTCCCATAAAATCATTTTCCATCTCCCAGATGCCTCTGAACTCTCTAGCAAAGCGACCACCAATGGTCTTATCCCAACTCAGCATCGGGAGGTCTACGTCATTAATAAGGATATATGTATCCTCTATATCACTATGGACATACTTACCAAAGTCATTAAAGTTTGCTTTGATAGCATCTTTTGTGATCGATTGTGGGCCATTATATGGATACTGTCTTATCGCAATATTCATGACAGATTCTTTTATATCTCGTCTATACCAAGTAAGCCCATTGTCCTCGGGCATATCCAAGGCAAGCTTATAGTCTCCTGGCACGACTACCTTGGCTCCATAGCGATGTTTTGCTTTTTCTATATATCCTAATCCCTCTCCCCTGCTATATGCTGATTGATATAACTGCTCTGCATCATGCTCCAGGATCTTAGCAGCAATACCGTCATAGCTCTTTTCTATAGCTGCGGCCAGGTCGTCAAGTGAATTAGCGAAGACATATATTATCACCTGGCCATTAGCCCATTTATCTCTACCTATCGAAGTGTGAAAAGTTGGATCCGTTAGGGCCCTTTGATATCGCTCTTCTCCTAAGTCTTTTCTCACAAATTGACTTGTCAGTGAATTTTCATCCTCAAGATTGGCGACCACCATATAGGTACGCAGCTGCTTCTTTAGAGGTTGTGCACTGAGCTCACCAACATCAAATCTGCGCAAGTTGAATGTAGGCTCAGGACTAGGTGTGATTGGATATACCTCTCCGAAAAAATAATCAATTGTATCTCCGACTACGCTATGCCAGACGATATCATCAGTGATAACTACAATTTCATTCATCTTGCCAAGAGCCGTAGGACGAGCCTGAAGATTCTTGGTTGGGTCAGAGACACCACAAGAAAGTGTCACTATGGCCATTAAGATGATCGCCGTACAATATTTAATCCATGTTATCATAAGAGACGCTTATATCTACTGACAGAAAAAGGTAGCAACTATATGATGAAATAAAAAACGAAATAGTTGTATCACATGAGCTCTTTGATAATGTCATGCTCACTAAATCCTTCTGCTTCAGCTTTATAATTTCTAACCATTCTGTGCTGCAACACATATGGAGCAATGGCTTGTACATCTTCTATATCAGGAGAGTACTTGCCCGAGATGGCAGCATGACATTTAGCTCCAAGGACAAGGTATTGTGACGCTCTCGGGCCTGCCCCCCAAGAGATATAATCATTAACGACTTTTGCTGCTTTCTCTGTACCAGGTCTCGTCGATACGGCCAGAGATACGGCATATTCCAATACATTATCGGCGATTGGGATCTTTCTTACTAACCTCTGAAAAAACAATATCTGCTCCGCTGTCAACACATTACTCAAAGCAACAACATCAGTTGAGGTTGTCCCTTTGACCACATTGATTTCCTCAGCATAGCTAGGGTATGTCAACGGAATGTTAAACATAAATCTATCAAGCTGCGCCTCAGGTAATGGATAAGTCCCTTCTTGCTCAATCGGGTTTTGGGTGGCCAACACAAAGAATGGTTTGGGCAATTCATACCTGACACCACTGATTGTGACCGATCGCTCCTGCATAGCCTCTAGCAATGCTGCTTGAGTCTTAGGAGGAGTCCTATTGATCTCATCGGCGAGGACTATATTAGAAAACAAAGGTCCCTTGTTAAATTTAAATTCACGATTCTCCCCGAGTATCTCAGATCCAGTAATATCTGAGGGCATCAAATCAGGAGTAAACTGGATTCTTTTAAAATCAAGATCTAATACTTCAGATATAGTACTAACCAAGAGCGTTTTGGCCAAACCAGGCACTCCAACCAATAAGCTGTGACCATTGCTAAACAGAGATATTAATACGGTTTTGACCACCTCCTTCTGTCCAATGATTACCTTTCCAATCTCTGTACTTAAATCCTTATACGCTTGTGCCAATGCATCAACCGCCTCTACATCACTCTTATAATTTTGCATCTATTACTTGTAAATTTTTTCTGTTGTCAATAAAGACTAAACTGATTGATCTAAATTTCAAAAATACTCAGACCTATGATTAACGAAGCTTTATGCGCTATGTTTTGAATTAAGTGATCAGAATAAGACCTAATTATATGTTTAATCTCTCTACAAATTCAGCCTCAGTCCATATTTCGACCGTACCTAAGGCTTGTGCCTTTTTTAATTTTGAGCCTGCTTTCTCTCCTACCACCAAGATATTGAGGTTGGAACTTACGGCACTCATAGCCTGCGCTCCTGCCTGAATCGCCATATTTTTAGCCTTTGATCTAGACATTAATTGTAATGATCCTGTAAACAATATGGTTTTGCCTACTAAAGGAGCATCATCATCAACAACTAATGGTTTATCTACTTCTGTCTGAGTGACATTGACCCCATAAGCCTCCATTCTCTTAATCATATGAATATTGTCCTCCTCAGAAAAGTATGCCATAACATTTTGAGCTACTACAGGGCCAATTTCTTTAATACTTGTAAATCTTTCTTCATCCCACTCACAGAGATCATAGATAGTATCGATATGTTGAGCAATCAATTTAGACGCCTTCTGACCCAAGTGGTGAATAGTCAAGCTATACAACAGCTTAGATAAAGGATTCTTCTTAGCCGCATCGACAGCTTTTTTAAGCTTTTCGACAGACTTGAGTCCAAAGCCCTCCAACCCTTGGATGATATCGTAATCAAGGTTATAAACTTCTGCTATGTCTTGCAGCATGCCTTGCTCCCTAAAGCGGTCAACATAAGCTCTACCAAAGCCATCTATATCCATAGCCCCTTTGGAGACATGAAAGACTATTTTCTCACGATCTTGAGCTCCGCATGTGCATTTGGGGCATCTCCATGCCACCTCTCCTACTGCACGTACCATTGGCACTTCAGTGATTAGATTAAGGGGACAGTTAGTAGGAAATTGAATTGCTTCCTCTGATCCAGTTCTGAGGTCTGGTAGGGCCTTGACAATATAAGGTATTACATCTCCTGCTCGCTCTACTATTACCTTATCCCCTATATGAAGATCTCTCTCTTGTATGAAATCGGCATTGTGTAGCGAGATGGAAGATACTGTCACACCAGCTAGATGGACGGGCTCTACCTTAGCAACTGGTGTAATTGAACCGATCTTCCCTACTTGATACTCAACATCGAGCAGTATTGTTGTGGCTTGCTTCGCTTTAAACTTATAGGCTATTGCCCACCTCGGATGGTGTTGGGTCGATCCACATTTTTCTTGGATCTTGCGACTATTCACCTTAATGACAGCTCCATCTATCTCATATGGATATGTCTCACGATTGGCCTCCCAGTCTGTCACCTTATTAATGACCTCATCTATATTCATGCAGAAGACATCATCTAGATCATGTACTTTGAATCCTATAGACTTTAGTAATCTTAACTGATCTATGTGCTCATCGATTTGTTCTAATATATTATCGCCCTTGTTGCTCTCAGCGTACCCCAATTGAAAAGCGAATACTTCGATCCCTCTTTCCTTAGTCTCATTTGGATTTTTCATCCTTAACCCTCCAGTAGCAGCATTTCGAGGATTGGCAAATAAGGGTTTTCCTTCTCCTGAGCGGCGTTCATTTATTTTATCAAATACATCTTTTCGGATAACGGCTTCACCTCTAATCTCTACTTTGCTTATGCCTTCCTGATCGAATGATGCCTTGAGAGGTACTGAGGGAAGGGTTTTCATATTGGTTGTAATATCCTCTCCATGCTGCCCATTGCCCCTTGTTGCGCCTCTTGTAAAGAGATCATTCTCATATATAAATGCTACGCTTCCACCATCAAACTTGGGCTCAACACAGTAGCTTATATCTTCCTGTTTCTCTATCCCAGCTAGTTTTTTTATCTGTTCATCAAATTTTTTCAAGTCATCACCATTATAAGAATTATCCAAGGATAGCATTGGAACAAGGTGTGGTACTGGATCTAGATCCCCATTTAAATCACTGGCTACTCTTTGAGTTGGACTATCAGGAGTGATCAACGATGGATCCCTCGACTCGATCACCTTAAGTTGATCAAATAATTGATCATAATCTACATCGGAAATAATTGGATCAGACAATACATAATATCTCCACTCATGATATCTAAGGACATCACGTAGAGGTATTAGCTCCTCAACCTTGGCTGGTACTTTTAACCAAGTTTCAGATTGCTCATATATACCAGCACTATTAAGTTCATCCATATTATTGACTTTTTAGGAAAAACTATATTCTTTATTATATCCTATTATTCCTCTGAAGATATTTTCTATCTCTTCTATTTCTATATCTGTCTTACCGTGGGTATGGTATGGAGGATGGATGGCTATAGTTTTATTGACAAAATCGAAAGAAATTGGAATAATAGGTATCTGAGCCCCATGCGCAATATAATAAAATCCCGTTTTAAACTTTTCCACTTTCCGTCGAGTACCTTCTGGAGTAATTAAAATGGTCCGTTTGTCAGCCTTTTTAAAATCTGCCACTACACTATCTACAAAATTAGTGTTACCGCTTCGATCTATAGGTATAGCGCCCGTCCACCTCAATATATATTTAAGAGGCCCTTTGAACATCTCAGTCTTGACATAATATTGGGCTTCCATCTTAAGCCAGAACTTAACTAAAAGACCTAATGGAACGTCCCAAGCAGATGTGTGTGGTGCCACAATTATAATCTTCTTAGGAATTTCATGTGGATAGGTCCCTTTTACTTGCCAACCTATAAGGTGATAAACCCACTTGCAGATAAGACTAAACATATATATTTAACATCTTGAGTCAAAAAGTAAAAATAGCATTAAACCTTTTACTTAAATAGCAATCTAATAATTGGTAGAAGGTGATTTATTGGTTTACTAAAAATAAGAGACGACGGATACCGATCAGAAAATATTATCACTCGTGCGCCAACCAAATACTAGAAATGAAGGATACAGGCTCTTAATGCAGCATTATCAAGAGCAAATGTATTGGACTATAAGAAAAATGGTTAAAACCCATGACACCTGTGATGACATACTGCAGGAGGTGTTGATTAAGGTTTTTAAAAATATCGATAAGTATAAAGGAGAGTCAAAATTATATACTTGGATGTATAGAATTACTGTAAATGAAACTCTTAGGTTTTTGAACAAAAATAAATTGCAGTTATCGTCCTTAGAGTTCGTACAAACTGAAGCTAATTCCTATATGTCCGACCAAGAACTCTCTGGAGATAGAATAGAGCAAATATTGAACAATGCAGTAGACATATTGCCGCCAAAACAAAAAATGGTTTTTAACCTCAGGTACTATCAAGAAATGAAATACGCCGAAATGTCAAAAGTCTTAGAAACGAGTGAAGGGTCGCTAAAGGCAGCATATCACCACGCAATTAAAAAAATTGAAGCTTATATCCACAATTATGGATTACAAGGATAATAAAGAAGATATCATAAAAGAACTCGAAGAAATAGGAGCTGGCTCTTTGTTGCACATTAGAAAGAAGGTCCAGTTCTCCGAGGTAGAGCCTGAGTATTTTAGCAACCTGCAAGTATCAGCAATCCGTCGATATCAAAATCTCCGAGACCCCAAGATGTTACTGCTTAAATATGGCTGGGCTGTGGCTGCCTCATTGGTCTTACTCATTAGTGCCATCACTATCCTGAGTCAACATGACTCATCTAATTTTGATCAACTCAGCGAACAAGATATCCTGGCATATCTAGAAGAGATGGATGATCTTAGTCATAATGAAATCATTGGCTTCTCAGATGATACAAATTTAGAAGTCATCTCTGAAGAGATAAATAAAGAATTAATCATTGACTATATCCAAGATAACCTTGAAGACCTTGATGTCAACTTAATAAACTTTGAATAATATGAAAAACGCCATCATAATCACTATCGTCCTACTGGCAAGTACTCCTATGTGGAGTCAGTATAGATCCGATAAGCACAACGATAAAATAGCAGCACTGAGGATCGCTTACATCACCGAGGAGCTCCAACTATCAAGTAGTGAAGCTCAACTTTTTTGGCCTTTATTTAATCAACATGAAATGTCACAAGAAGCCCTTCGCCAAGATCGCTATAGTCTCTTAGACCTAACTTCTGATAGATCTCATACGGACATCTTAGTTGATTATGTAGACAATAGGGCATCTCAACATACCCTGACCAAAGAATATATAAATCAACTAAAGGGAGTACTGTCCGACGAAAAAATCGTTAAGCTCCTAGCACTCGATAAAAAATTCAGGCAGCGCTTACTTAATCGACTCAATGATAAAAGAGATGAGAAAAAATAGAAAATTAAACAATCTCATTACCCATCTAATTTTGCCATCATATATTTCTGCATGAATGTTAATCAGTTAGGTTCTTATCAATTATATATGACGAATGTTGTTATGCTTAACTAATTGATTATCAATTATATATGATGATCGTTAATACGTTCTACTTTTTCTAAAATGTGGAAAAAAAGTCTGTGATAAAATTTTGGTAGAAGACTATTTACTTATCTTAGCCGCAGATATAATCCCTTACATAGTAAAAAGTATGGATAGTAGAATCAAACTGTCTCCAACCCTGTTGAGCTTGATATGTGACTATGAACATTGCATAGAACAAGGAAAGAGTCTCTATCTTGATGATAAAGAATTTCACCATATTATTTCCTACTACGAAGATGAGTTAGAATTGGACAGAGCATTACATACTACTGAGTATGCCATTAAGCAATATGCGTACAGATCGGATTTTAGAAGTTTGAAAATCAGGATTCTGATTAAAAAAGGACTCTTTGATTCTGCTATGGAATCGATAGAGTCTGCCGAGCTTATCTCCCCTTACGAAATTGAACTACAATTGCTTAAGGTGAATGTCTACATATTGCAGAAAAAATATGATGAAGCCATTATACTCATTGAAGACATTAAGAAATATTGCACTAAGACTGAGCTACAAGATGTGCATGTAGCAGAAGCTTTCTTTTATGAAAGTATCCTTGAGTATGATCAAATGTTCCAATGTCTCAAAAAAGCCCTGATTATAAACCCTAATCATGAGGAAGCATTGTTACTTATGAATGAGAGTGTTGATCATAGCAAACATTATGAGGAGAGCATCCTGCTGCATAAAATTATCATAGATAATCATCCATACAATCATCTAGGTTGGTATAACCTAGGTAGCGCTTATGGATGTGTAGGTGAATACACTAAGGCTATCGATGCTTTGGAATATAGCTTCATCATCAATCCCAGATTTGAAGCGGGATATCATGACTGTGCAGAGTATCTTGTTGAATTAAAAAAATATGGACGAGCTCTTGAAATATATAAAGATGCTCTTGAAATATTTGGACCTGAATTTGACATATTGATGAATATGGCCAATTGTCAATTTGAATTAAAGCAAATAGATCAAGCTAAAAGATCACTTTTTAAAGCTTTAGAAATTGATACCTACGGAGATGAGGCATTATTCTTATTGGCAAAATGCTATATGGTTAATAAAGACTATAATAGCGCTGTTAAGGTATTGAAGAAGGCCATATCCATAGAGAATGGCTTAGAAGAGTATTTTCACGCTCTTGGTCAAGCTTATAATATGTTGGACAAACACGATAAAGCTGATTATTACTATAATAGAGCGGCAGAAAACGGACTTGAAATATCTACTTATTGGGAAGATTATATTTGTTTCTTGATAGAGCGAGAAAAATTCTCTCAAGCCAAGCGGATTATTAAGAGAGCAGATAAGTTTACGTTTAGCTACAGATTGCAATATCTCGATGCAGCATGCCATATACTATTGGGTTCAAAACAACAAGGATATAATATGCTTGAGGAGGCCCTTATAGAGTCCTATGAAGACCATGTCATTTTAAATGAACTCTCTACACAGATTACTCAAGACTCTAAAGTAGCTTCTATGATTAGCTACTTTGAAAAAGAAAATAATTAAGAATTATACTCAATTCAATAACCAGAACTGAGAGGCTACTTCTTTTGAGGTAGCCTTTTTTTATAGGAATTTTTCGGCAGCCAGTGCCGCACCAATTATGCCGGCATTGTTTTGCATAGAGGCAGGACGTACTTTATCTATTAAGGTTATATACTCTGAAAATTTTGTAAACTTCTTACTAACTCCTCCACCAAGCAAAATCAAATCAGGGTTCAGCAGAAGATCTACATGATTTAAATATTCATTTAATTTCTCTCCCCATGACTCCCAGTCAAGTTCTAACCTCTTTCGAGCACCATTAGAAGCAAATCGCTCCCAGATAGAATCTTTATGCTCTAAATGACCTAATTCGGTATTGGGCACCAATGTGCCGTTAATAAATAACCCTGAACCGATACCTGTGCCCAATGTCAACATTAGAATAGTACCTTTCTTATCTACCACATTGCCAAAACGCAACTCGGCAATACCTGCAGCATCTGCATCATTAATAAATGCACCTTTACTACCTAAATGCGTAGCAAAATACTCTTTGAGATCTACACCTAACCATCCTTTGTCGATATTGGCAGCGGAGTGTACTATACCATTTTTAATGATTGATGGAAAACCACAGCCTAAAACTTTACCACGCCAATCAAACTCATCAATGAGCTGATTTAAAACCCCTGCTACTATCTCTGGAGTAGATGGTTGAGGTGTCGGGTGCTTAATCTTCTCTTTAATAAAAGATCCATCAGTGGTATCCACCAATGCCGCTTTTATGCCCGTGCCCCCTACGTCTATACCGAGTATCTCAGCCATTCTACTGTCTATTTAATTACTTTAATTCGCATCAACACATCTTCTACAGGCCTATCTCCTCTATTCGTTTGAGATTTGGCGATAGCATCAATTACTTCCATGCCCTGCACAACTTGTCCAAATACGGTATATTGTTGATCAAGAAAAGGAGTTCCTCCGTTTTCTAAATACTGCTTCTTCACTTCATCTGTATAGCTGATATCATAACGGTACTCATTTTGTGTCAGTTGACCCTCACTAACTGCTCTTCCATGCACTATATAGAATTGTGATCCACTTGATTTCTTTTGAGGATTGACGGCATCACCTTGCCTTGCTGCTGCCAAGGCCCCTTTGACATGCGCCAAGTTGGGTCTGATCTCAGCGTCGATTGTATACCCTGGGCCTCCTGAGCCTAGTACTTTATCCTTGTCAGCACCCCTGCTCTTAGGATCGCCGCCCTGCACCATAAACCCGTCTATGACCCTATGAAATAGTAAGTCTTCATAAAAGCCTTCTTCTGCAAGCTTGATGAAGTTATCTCGATGTGCAGGAGTGGCATCTGATAGCTCTATCAGCATATCTCCCATATCAGTCTCGATTAGAATCAGGCAGGCCTCTGGAGCTGAGACAACCACTCGCTTAGCCAACTCTTTCACTTTTGTACCCTTCAGTCCTTTTAAGGTTACTTCATAGTTGCCTGAGAGATAAAACGATCGATTTACTATACTGTCAGATACTAACTCTTTATCTCCAAAATCCCACCAATAGGTATCAAAACCTTCAGATTTATTGATGAAAGTATAGCTCGTTGGAGCTGCATTATTTTCTGGAGACTCTATTATAAAATCCAATGTTCCTTTAGAACAAGAACTCAATAAAAGTACTAATACGGCAAATAGTATATAATGTCTCAATTGCATGATTACAGCATTTTAATCGTCATTCTTACATCTTGTATCGGTCGGTCAGAGCCATCTTTTTGGACAGCAGCTATTTTATCAATGACGTCGAAGCCATCGACCACTTCTCCATACACAGTATAATCATTGTCCAAAGC